>JBAXWO010000502.1:0-2619 GCA_037128375.1 bacterium | reverse complement strand
CGGATCCGGCAAGTGGACCGGATTATCAACCTCGATCATCGTTCCATCCCTGAGGTGAACCCTGTAAATGACCGACGGATAAGTACTGATGACATCGATGTCGAATTCACGCCGCAGTCTTTCCTGAACGATTTCCAGGTGTAACAGCCCCAGGAAACCGCACCGGAACCCGAAGCCCAACGCCAGGGAGGATTCCGACTGGTAGGTGAACGCGCTGTCGTTCAGGCGCAGTTTCTCCATGCTCTGTTTCAACTTGTCATAATCATTGGTGCTAACCGGGTACAAACCGCTGAAAACCATCGGGTGAATTTCCTTCATCCCCGGGAGCGGTTTGAGTGCCGGTTTGTTGCTGAGGGTAAGCGTATCGCCTATTTTGATATCGGAAGCATCCTTTATGGTGCCGATCACATAACCCACCTGGCCGGCGGTGAGGACCGCTGAGGGTTCCATTTTTGGATGAAACCGGCCGACCTCCTTGACCTCAGACTCCAGACCGCTTCCGATCAGGCGGATACGGTCGCCCGCCTTCAGGTTGCCGTCCACCATGCGAAGGTAAGTAACCACACCCCGAAAGGCGTCGTAAACCGAATCGAACACCAAAGCGCGGACAAAGCCATCATCACAGGTCCGCGGTGGCGGCAGGCGTTGGATGGCCGCCTCCAGCATATCCTCAACCCCCAGCCCGCTCTTGGCGCTGATCCGGTGGGCATCGTCGGCCGGAATGGACAGGATTTCCTCGATCTGGCGCTCGACAACCTCCGGCTCCGCGCCCGGCAGGTCAACCTTGTTGATGACCGGCATGATCTCGAGGTTGTTCTCGATGGCAAGATAGGTGTTTGCCACCGTCTGGGCCTCCACCCCCTGCCCCGCATCGACAACCAGGATGGCGCCCTCGCAGGCCATCATGCTGCGCGACACCTCGTAGGTGAAGTCGACATGCCCGGGTGTGTCGATGAGGTTCAACTCGTAGTCGACCCCGTCCTTGGCCTTGTAGTGCATGGTCACCGGATGACTCTTGATCGTGATGCCGCGCTCGCGCTCGAGATCCATGTCATCCAGAATCTGGTCGCGCATGACGCGAGCCTCAATGGTTCCGGTCAACTGCAGCAGACGGTCCGCCAGTGTGGATTTGCCATGGTCGATATGCGCGATAATGCAGAAATTCCGGATATTCGGTAGCGTGCGCAGGTTTGACTGGTTATCTTGAAGATGCATCGGACTCCGTTTATTTCCTTACCAATGAATAGGCGCCGGCGGCCAGTTCGCGCATCTGTGCCGTTCCGGTCTTCATGTCCGGAAGACCATAAAGCGACGTCCCGGCAATAAACACATTGGCGCCTGCCGCCGCCGCGGAGACGACCGTATTCATGTCAATGCCGCCATCGACGGAGATGTCCACATTGTGCCCATCCTGCCTGATCTGAGCATGAATCTCGCGAATTTTGGGCAACTGCTCATCCATGAACTTTTGCCCCCCGTACCCCGGTTGCACGGTCATGCACAAGACTTCGTCAACCAGACCCAGGCAGCCAAATACGCGCTCGGCAGGGGTCTTGGGGTTCAAGGTAATGCCAGGTCTGGCGCCTAACCGGCGGATTTCCTTGAGCATCGCGGGAACGTCGCCGGAGACCTCAATGTGAATCAACAAAACATCGGCGCCCGCCTCGACGAACCGTGCGAGGTAAAGTTCCGGGTTGGTCATCATGAGATGAACGCTCAAGGGGATCCGGATCGCACGACGCGCCATCTTCACCACATCCGGTCCCATGCTCAAATTCGGGACGAAATGGCCGTCCATGATGTCCAGATGCAGGGCATCAGCGCCCGAAGCCTCGGCCTTCCTCGCACCAGCCTCCAGATTTCCGAAATCCGAGGCCAGCAGGGAGGGTAAAATGGCGATTTCGTTTCGAGCCGTATGGTGTCTGTAATCCATGGTGTCCGGTGACTGTTAGGGTCGCAATGGGCGCGCATTATGTCAGGAAGGACCTGAACGTGCCACAAAAAAGCTCCGGATCAGAATCCGTCACAGACTTGGCAAGCGCCTCGATGCCCCCCCCCACCCCACCGACTCAGTAGATACAAGCATCGAGCAGCGAAAGTGCCGCATCCAAGACTGCCGGTGCAGCGCGGGATATCCTTCGGACCTCACGCGCTCGGAAGTCGATTGACTTTACCTGCTCTACCATGACCACACCCGTGATGATGGGATCGTCTTCGATCGGAACATGGAAGGGATAGCCTCGACGAGTGTTCGTGATTGGACAGACGATGGCAAGCCCCGTCTTTTGGTTGAACAAGTCATTGCTGACAACAAGTGCGGGGCGCCGTCCCTTTTGTTCATGCCCTGACTGCGGGTCAAAAGTGACGGCGATATAGTCGCCCTTGCTCGGAGTGTACGGCGGCATCTACCATACCTCCCTTCCGACGGGTTTTCCCCAGTCAGTCTCTTCCGGCTTGTTGTCGCATGGAATCCGAGCAACAAGCGCCCGTAGGTCGCAGCCACCTCGCACCCGTTTCGCCGGCGTGACCAAGATGACTCCATCGCGAACGGAAAGGTCCACTTGATCGCCCACCGCGATGTGCGCATCCTCCAACACCTGCTTGTTAAGGCGAAGGCCC
>JBAXWO010000501.1:0-2624 GCA_037128375.1 bacterium | reverse complement strand
TTTACGCGATCGAGGCCGTTCTACTGTCAGATGGTGGGGCGTGGAACCCGGATTCATCCCGGCAAGGAGCGCCTGCTGCTGATTGACAACCTGTTTCTGACCGCACGGCATTCCCTTTGCCGGCCGGCGCACTTGGTGGCGGATGATGAAGAGGTGGCCGAGAAGTTGACTGAGGCGGCGGAGCGCGACGCAGCCCGCGGCACGGACCTGGATGAGGAGGCGCGGAGTCAGGCGAAGGCGGACGTGATTGCAGAGCGGGAGGCGGCGCTGGCCAAGAAGCTGGCGGAGATGCGGCACCGCAAGCGCGAACTGGTGGACCCGGTCCAGTACGCGGTCAGCGTCGGGGCCCCCAGCCTGGTGGACTACCGGCCGGCGTTGCCAGCGGAGGCGGTACCGCCCACGGCGGTACAGATCGAGGCGCTGAGCAAGGCCGGAATCTTTGCTGGCGACGTGCAGCATGCCGGGCATGCGGAGGCGATCCTGGCGACGCTGGCGGACCGGAAGGCGGGGGGATTTGCGAGCCCGAAGCAGGTCCGGCGGCTGGAGTTGTATGGGTGGACGCGGGCCGGGCAGATGACGTATGCGGCCGCGCAGAAAGTGATTTCGAGGATAGCCGCGAATGGGTGGAGGGTGCCGGCGGGGCTGAAGCCCGATCAAGGGCTGAAAGCTGAAACCTGAGACCTGAGTCAGACAGCAGAATCCAGAAGTCAGGAGTCAGAAGCCAGAATGGGACTACGAAAAGCGCTAAATACGCGAAAAGGAAAGACAGACCAACGAGGCGAACCGCCTCGTCTACTTTGAAGAGCGGGGAGAAGATTCGCCGCACGGAGTGCGCCTCCTACATTGAAGAGGAATACCTATGACAGATCGGGAACGGGCGTTGGTGATTTTGGATGAGTTGAACCCTGGGGCGCTGACCTATGAGGATTGGCTGCATGTGGGGATGATCTTGAAGGCGGTCGGGGCGACCTGCGCCGACTGGTCGACTTGGTCGGCCCGTGATGCGGAGCGGTATCACCCACGGCAGATGCCGGGGAAGTGGGATGGTTTCCGGGGTAGCGGCCTGGGCATGGGGTCACTGGTGGAGTTGGCGCGGCGGCATGGGGTGGAGCCGCCGACGCAAGGAGGTGCGGAGGATAGCGGGGCGTTTGGATGGGAGGAGAGGGTAGTCATTGGACCGTCTCGCTGCGCTACGCTTCGCAGCGACACGGGCAGTAGGGTTGACGAAAAGAGAGATGAACGGCCCCTGGTGGATGAGCGGTGGGTGGAGGCGGACGAGATTCCGGCGCCGGTGGTCGGATGGATGCCGGGGGACATGATCCGGTATCTGGAGGCCATGTTCGAGCCCGATGAATATGTCGGGCTGGTGGCCACGGCCTGGCTGCAGGAGGAATCGGGCCGATGGTTGCCCCAGAAGGGTGTGTGCGACCGCACGCGGGCGGAACTGTGCGAGATTTTGCGGCGGGATGGAGTGGTGGAAGCCATGGGCGACCCCCACCCCACGGCCGGGGCCGGGGTGCGGATTAACCCGATGGACGGGTGCGGCTGTAAGGATGCCAATGTCACGGCATACCGGCATTCGCTGATTGAGGCCGATCATCAGGACCTAGGAAAGCAGCTTGCGCTGATCCGGGCGCTGCAACTCCCCTGCTCCGCCGTGGTGCATAGCGGCGGGAAGAGCATACATGCGCTGGTGCGCGTGGATGCACGTGACGCCGATGAATACCGGGCGCGGGTGAACAGGTTGTATGAGGTCTGCAAGGCGTCGGGCCTGACGGTGGACAATGCGAATCGGAATCCATCCCGGCTGTCGCGGCTGCCGGGCGTCGAGCGGTCCGGTCGTCCGCAGTACCTGATCGACACGCGGTGCGGACAGGAATCCTGGGAGGCATGGGAGGCGCATATCCAGGAAGCGCATGACGATCTTCCGGACCCAGAGCCCCTGCAGGGAGTCTATTTCGACCTACCGGCGCTGGCGCCCGCGTTGATCGCTGGGATCCTTCGCGAGGGTCACAAGATGCGACTGACCGGCCCCAGCAAGGCAGGGAAGTCGTTTTCCCTGATCGAGTTGGCCGTGGCGATCGCGGAGGGCCGGGAATGGATGGGGATGCCGTGCCGGCAGGGACCGGTACTGTATATCAACCTGGAACTAGACCGGGCGTCGTGCCTGCACCGGTTCAGACAGGTGTATGAGGCGTTGGCCTGGAAACCGGAGACCATCAGCGCGATTGAAGTCTGGAACCTGCGCGGTCATGCGGTGCCCCTGGACAAGCTGGCCCCGAAGTTGATCCGGAGGGCGGTCGGCAAGGGCTACGTGGCCGTCATCATCGACCCCATCTACAAGCTGCAGTGGGGCGATGAAAACGACGCCGGCGACGTGGCGCGGTTCTGCAATCAGTTGGACCGCATTTGCTACGAGTTGGGGGCGGCCGTGATTGACGCCCACCACCACAGTAAAGGCACGCAAGGCCAAAAGCGGTCGATAGACCGGGGATCCGGGTCGGGCGTGTTCGGCCGGGATCCGGACGCGATCCTGGACATGATCGAGTTGGATGTCGGCGTGGACCGGCGCGGCCAGGTGGAAACGAGCCTGGTAGCGGACGCGTTGACGGCGTTGGCGGCCC
>JBAXWO010000500.1:0-2632 GCA_037128375.1 bacterium | reverse complement strand
CATCTACGGATTTTGGGGCGTTTCATCTGTTTCGTGCCTCTATTCCGCCGGAAATAGCGGCTGATCCATTTGTAGGGGAGTTATGCACAATCACCGCAAAGTCATTAAGAGACGAACGCCTGGGAAAACACTTCGTTGTTACAAAGATCGAACGCTTTAAGAAAGCCGATCCTGAAAGGGAGGATGCGGACAGGAAGATTCTCATTCTTGGCACCGTAATGATCAGCGGCGACGTCGCCACTGTTCGCGTGGACAGGGTTGTTGAAGGCAAGCTCACAAATGACAAGTTCGGGTTTATCGTTGAAGAGATAAAGACATCGGGACTGGAACATGGGAAGCAGTACAAGATAGAAGCTCGGGCTGGCTACGGCGACGTCGCTCCGTATCGTTGGACAAAACCCTAAACTCCTAACAACCGGCGGAACCGTACGTCGCTAACGCGCCGCCGGTTCGCCGAGGCGTTGGGTCAAGGAGAATCGAAGATGCAGAAACATATTGTCGCCTGTTTGCTCGTGTCAGTGCTCGTCACAGCATTTGGGTGTAGCAGCACGCCGAATCACGATCGAGCAATCGAGATCGGTCGCAATTACTCCACAACCCTATTCGATTTGACGCTCACAGGGACTCGCCCCCTCGGAACGAACGAAAACTACAGGATGGTTGGCCATATTCTACCCATCCGAAAGCGTGTCACTTTGGGCGAGCGTTTTGAGTTGTCCAGGGGAGACATTATTTCGGTTTCTGGCGTGCTCACCGAGATCGACAGGGACCACCTCCGTTTCGTTGGCCATTTTAGGGGGGTCGGCCCAGCACAACGTCCTCTTGACGTAGACATTGACATGCCAGTGTCCATGGGCATTCATGGAGGAAATCTCTATTTTCGCGATCCCAGGAATCTTTATGCTGCAGCTGGTGGTAATGACTACCTTGAGATAGACAAAATAGAAAAGAAAGATTTGCCCAACCAAGCAATCGACAGCGACAAGATATAGCCGCGCTTTGCACGGCCATTTCTTGCGCGTCATTGCTGACGTTGGGTTTGAGAAACTGATGAGATCACCGGGGAAAACAGTGGCATACTGGGTCAGGTGGTTCTGCCTGCCGCCTGCCGTGTTCGCGGTCTTCATGTTTCTGGGACTTGCCCTGCAATTCCTCAACACATTCGCGCATGTCTGGTTTGAGCCGGCAGGCGGTTTCATCCTTGCTCTCGTTTGGGTGCTCTCAGCCCACTTCATCGCGCCAGACCGGAAACCCGTTGCCAGTGCAATCGCATTTGGAGTTGGGGCGATGTTCGCATGGAAACTGATTGCACATTCATATTATCCAGAGAACTATCCGCAGGCTTACCAACCGACGCACATCCCGATCTTGGTCACGATTGCGGGGGGATTCTTGGGGGTTGCCGTGTCGATGACCATTGAAATGATGAAGAGGAAACCCAACCAAGCCTCGGATGCGACTTCGGAACCCGCGCCGGGCGCGGCTTCCTCATCGCATCAAGGCTAACGTTGGGCATAAAGATATGAAATGGACATCGATAGCACTGGCAGCAACTTTCGTAGCTTTGGTCGCGCAAGCCGATTTTGTCACGCCGCTCAACGAATTCCCTATTGGGACAAATGCGTCTGGCAGGATCACCTTAATCGCGTCAAATGCGGTCGATGGTGTGACCAATTACATGGCTGTCCTTATCACAGACAACGGGCCAAGAACCTATCCTGTTGTCTTGCCGCCAGACAAAAACCCGCATGACTTCGTCGGCAAAGAATGTTTCATCGAAGCCGTAATTGAGAAGGATGAAAGTACGAGCGGGAACCGCCGGTTTCGTATCACCCACATTGAAGTGAGGAATCGAAAACAGATGTGAGCCCAACATCCGGCTGGTGGATATCGTCGCTCCGCGCCGAATCCACAGCCGTAACGTTGTGTGAGAAGATGAAACGAGAGGATTTCAAAGCAATCGCCGTGGAAGCTCTGGAGCAACTCGTGTCCAGGGCCGAACAAAGAACGGGACGGCAATTCTCCCGGTTATTCTGCTTTCGCGGGCTTATCGGCGACGACCAGATTGACGGAGACATTGCCGAGTACCTCGTCAACATGACGTTCGTGGACGAGGATCACATCTTTCCGTGCTTCGATCTATTCCTTGAGGAAGTGCTGTCCGACGGCAGACTCCTCGTGCGCGGCTATCGCGCCGGATACGCACCATGTGCGTTCGGCGCACACTTCACATACGAGACACTGGGGCACGATGCGGGACGCGTCGGCCCCTTCAAACTCGGAATCGGGAATTTCGTGGACAGAAACGGGAAATGAAGACACACAACCAGCGCCTCCATTTTACGTCGCTATCGCGCCGAAAATGAGGCGTAACGTTGGGATGTGAGATCGATACAATGATCAGAAAAATCGGATACATGTTGCTATTCACTGGGTTCGCCGCCATTGTCTTAATGTGCCTGACAGCCACGCCCAAGACATACGCCTTATCGATTTGGCACAGGAACCATCTTGCGCATAAGCAGATCACGGCGGATGATGCGTCAGACGCAATTCGCGATGTCACACTTAAGGCCAACTGCCAGGGGCAAGTCGAAAGTGTAGCTGGCGTGGCGGTTTGAAAATGCATCAT
>JBAXWO010000050.1:0-10447 GCA_037128375.1 bacterium | reverse complement strand
GGCTGACGGCGTTCGGCGGGTTGCTGGCGCTGGTGAAGTTTCTGGATTTGCTCGGTTTCGAGAAGACGTTCGAGGGGCATTACGTTCGACCGAAGCGGGAAGCTGAATTGATGGATTTCCTGGGCTATCTCGACCGGCACCGGAAGGCGGCGGCATAACCCAATGAAATCCAACTCGTTACCGTGCAAAAATAGTTTTTGCACCAGATTCGAGACGGCCAAAAGGATGTAATCGGCATGGCATGAAAATGTGGGAATGTCCCGAAAACTCAATCAAGTGATGCAAAATTCAGGTATAACCATGAACCATCGAGGCTTCCTCCTATGCCACCTTTCGTCTTTCAAACTCAAAATCTGACCAAGATCTACAACGATAAGCCGGTATTCGAGAACATCAGCCTGTCGTTCTATCACGGTGCCAAAATCGGGATCGTCGGCGAAAACGGTTCCGGTAAAACCAGCCTCCTGCGCATCATGGCCGGCGTGGACTCGGAATACATGGGCACCGCGCAGTTGATGAAGGGGATGCGGGTCGGCTATGTGCCCCAGGAACCGCACCTGAATCCGGAAAAGAACGTGCGCGGTAATCTCGAGGAAGCCCTGGCTCCCATTCACGCCCTGATCGCGCGCTATGACGACGTGGCGGATAAGATGGGCGGGAAACTCCCTAAGAACGAGATGGACAAGCTCATGGACGAAATGGGCCGCCTGCAGGAGCAGATCGACGCGATGGATGCCTGGGAGGCCGACCGCATGCTGGATGTGGCGTCCGATGCGCTGGTGCTCCCGCCCGATGATGCCGATGTGGCCACCCTCTCGGGCGGCGAACGCCGCCGCGTGGCGTTGTGCAAGGCCCTGCTCGAAAAACCGGACCTGCTGCTGCTGGATGAGCCAACCAACCATCTCGACGCCGAAACCGTGGCCTGGATGGAAACGGCCCTGCGGGAGTATCACGGCACGGTGATCATCGTGACGCATGACCGCTACTTCCTCGACCATATCACCAAATGGATCCTGGAACTGGAGGATGGACGCGGAATCCCCTTCGAGGGCAACTACACGTCGTGGCTGAAGCAGAAGGCGGAGTCGTTGCGGCAGGCGGAAAAGAAGGAAAGCCAGCGCCAGAAAATCCTGACCCACGAACTCGAGTGGATCAGCAGCAGCCCGGAGGGCCGCCGTAAGAAAAGCCAGGCCCGCATCTCGCGCTACGAGGAGATGGCCAGTCAACGCTTCGAGGCGCGCAAGGACGACATTTCAATCCAGATCCCCCCGGGCCCGCACCTGGGCGACAAGGTGCTTGTGCTGGAGGGGGTGACGAAGGGCTACGGAAACGTGCGGTTGTTGGATAACGTGTCCTTTAACCTGCCGCGCGGCGCGGTGGTGGGCGTGCTGGGCCCCAACGGGTGCGGCAAAACCACGCTGTTTCGCATGATCATGGGGCAGGAGACCCCGGATGCCGGCTCCCTCACGCTGGGGGATAGCGTGGTGCTTTCGTATGTGGACCAGCATCGCGATGCGCTGCGCGACGACCTGACCGTCTTCGAGGAAATCACCGGAGGCGGGGAGGAGGTGGAACTGGGCGACCGTCGGATGAACTCCCGCGCCTATCTCTCGCGCTTTAATTTCAGGGGCGCCCAGCAGCAGAAGAAGGTGGGCAAGCTCTCGGGCGGTGAGCGCAATCGCGTGCATCTGGCCAAGTTGCTGCGCCGCGGCGGTAACGTGCTGCTGCTCGACGAACCGACGAACGATCTGGACGTGAACACCATGCGGGTGCTGGAAGAGGCCATCAACGAGTTTCCGGGCTGTGCCATGGTGATCAGTCATGATCGCTACTTCCTCGACCGGATCTGCACGCACCTCCTGATTTTTGAGGGCGACGGAAGACTGCGGTGGTTTGAGGGGAACTTCGCGGACTACGAGGAGCAGGAACTGGCCGGGCATTCCGAGCGCCTTCTGCACCGTCGCGGCAAATACAAGAAGCTGGCACTGAGGTAGGCGTCACCCCCGCTCCACAGAGGGGAATACTGCTTATCGTTGTTCGGGCGGCAGCAGTCAGGGACTAAGGATGATCAATCCCTGAATATGTCTGAAATGAGGATCGTAGGTCACAAGGCGGGTTCCAGTCTCCAGCGCGGCCGCAGCGATCCAGATGTCGTTGGTGGGAATGGGCGTTCCCTGGTGTGTCAGTTGACCGATGAGGATACCGTACCGTTCGGCGACCTCGACTGTAACGGGAACCGTCTCGACTCCTGGAAGGGCAAGGAATTCGCCGAGTTGCCTCCGGTTTGACTCCCGCCGCGCCCCGAGTTCGAATCCCGCGTGCAACTCACCGAGAACGGTGGCGGGCAAGAGTACTTCCTCGCAGGACTCCAGCAGTTGTTGTAGCGGAACATGTCCGCCCATCAGACGGCTGTAGGCATTGGTATCCAGGCACACCCTCATTTCGGCCACACTTCCGAGTCGATCTGTTCGAATACCCGTGTATTCCGCTCGAATGTCCGACATTCCTCAGTGTCCCATTGGCCGGCGAAACGCGACAAGTCGCGCTTTTTGGCGTTCTGGGCCCGGATTCCCAGTGCCTCTTCGAGCAACTCGATGGCGGCTCGGTTCATACTGCGACCGGCTTTCTTCGCCCTCATTCGAAGGCTCTTCCCCACCTCGTCCGGAATGTGCCGCAAGGTCATTTGCGCAATCATAAGTCCTCCTCTATTTGCCTTCACATATGACATCATAACGATAGCTGATATGCAGGCAGACCGTCAACATCGAAACGACTTGTGAGTGTATGGGAGGGCGAGGCAGGAGTGCAGTATCATTGAAGAACGGTACGTGAGGGACAGATCCCGCGGATTCACAATTTGACGGCTCCACAGAGGGGAATACTGTAGCCCGCGTCGGCCCGACGCGGGCCCGAGGCACACGGCAGCGAGCCCAGGCCGGTCTTTCCTCTTCTGGAGCCGGGGTGACCTCACCCCGGTCTTTCCGAACGGATAGGACGCCCCCCCCCTCCGCCGCCCCTACCGAGGGCCGAGGTCGGCTGCCCCATTCCCCCTTCGTGGTCTTTGCGACCTTCTGTTCAAACCTCTTCTCCTTCCCCCGCCTGCACCCAGAATCAGCAGCATCCCACAGAAGTCCTAATCGTAATCTCCTACCCCGGAGAGGATTACCATTACGATTGCGAAGAAAAATTTAACAAGCACAATCCGGCAAAATATCTTATACTTACGGTAGAAGTGGGTTTTGTGATCATGAAACGTTGCCTATGGGATGACAGTGAAACGCCAGGTTGAAAACTATCTCATCTCGCTCAGTGTCACCTCCGAAGAGATCGCGGCCATTCGCGATCTCCTGACCGAGACGCGGGAGAGCAGGGGAAGAAGTGCTGAGGCAGGGGTTAGGCCCTAAACCCTCGAAAGGAAGCTACGACATGGACCAGACAGGCAAGACTGCGGGAATGAAGCGCGTACTGACCACCGTGGCCATGGCAACCCTCTGGCTGGCAAGCGGCCTGGGCGCCGGAGTGGCGCTGGGACAGGGCGGCCCGTTCATCAACGAGTTCATGGCGGACAACAGCACGACGCTGACGAACTCGTTGGGCAAGAGTGACGATTGGATCGAGTTGTGCAATCCGTTATCGACCAATGTGTCGTTGAAGGGCTGGTATCTGACGGACGATGCCGGCAATCTCACGAAATGGAAGTTTCCCACCAATTCGATTTCGAGTATCGCCGGCAATGGGTTTTTGCTGGTCTGGGCCGACAGCAAGTCGTATTCGGTGACCAACAGCGAGTTGCACGCCAACTTCTCGCTGGATAAGAACGGAGAGTACCTGGCGCTGGTGAAGACGGACGGCGTCACCGTGGTCTCGGAATTTCAGCCGCTCCCCCAATACCAGGATATGTCCTACGGGATCGGCGCGAGCGGGGAACAGCGCTATTTCGCCGTGCCGACGCCGGGCCGGACCAACGCGTTTGCGGGCGCCAGCAACGAGGTTGCCGACACGAAGTTCAACCCCGATAGTGGTTTCTACTCGAACGCCGTGGCCGTCACGACCACCTGCGCGACGGCCGGAGCCGAGATCCGCTACACCACGGATTGCAGCGTGCCGACGACGAACAGCCTCTTGTACACCAGCCCCATCCCGGTCACCAACACGACCGTGCTCCGCGCCGTCGCATTCAAGAGCGGATATGCCCCCTCGGGCATTGACACGCACACGTACATCTTCCCGGCGCAGGCGATTAGACAGCCAACGAAACCGTCCGGCTTTCCCACGAACTGGGTTGGGCTGGACGGCGTAAACTACGCGGCGGACTATGCGATGGACCCGGTCATTGTCACCAATCCGGCCTATGCTCCGTTTATGACCAATGCCTTGCTGGCCCTCCCTTCCCTCTCGGTCGTGACCGTGCTGTCGAACCTCTTCGATCAGACCTACGGCATCTATGTCAACCCCACGAATGACGGTTGGGAACGCCCCGCAACGGCGGAATGGCTGACCACGAACAACACGACGTTGTTCAAGGCGGACTGCGGACTGCGCATTCAAGGCGGCTATGTGCGGCCAATAGCCCTTGCTCGCAAAAAGGCATTACGGATGGTGTTCCAATCGGAGTTCGGTCCCTCCAAGCTGAAATGCGACTTGTTTGACAAGCCTACCGCGGCGAAGAGTTTTGACAACCTCGTACTGAGATCGGGGTCGCAAGACGCGTGGCTCGGCGGCGGCGTGGAAGCGCTCTGGATCCAAAACACATTTGTGCCGCGTACACAACTGGCCATGGGATGGCCTTCGGAACACGGAACCTATGCTCACCTCTATCTCAACGGTCTGTACTGGGGACTCTACAATCCAATCGAACGCGGCGACGAGTCCTTTGCCGAAACCTACTACGGAGGCGACAAAACCAACTGGAACGTACGGACCAGGGCAGGATGGCAATCGGGGCCCGAGCCGACCGCATGGACCGCAATGACCGCCTTGTGCAATGCGGGGCTGGCGGATAACGCCGCTTACCAGAAGATCCAGGGCAACAATCCGGACCGTACGCGAAACCCCGCCTACCCGGTGTATCTGGATATCCTGTGCCACATTGACTATCTCATTCTGGAACACTGGATCGGAATTGGAGACTGGCACCAGATTGTCATGTGCAATCGCGACGCGGCTAGCAGCGGCTTCAGGTTTCCCATATGGGATTCCGATGCCAGCCTGAAAGACGTCACCGTGAACAGGACCCGAGATGATTTTGCAGGGTACTACGCGCTGCTTGAAAACGCGGAATACCGGCTTCTCTTTGCCGATCGGATCTATCGGCACATGTTCAACGGCGGCGAACTGACCACCACCCAGACCCTGCCCAGGTTCCGGGAACTGGCGGCTATGCTCGATCCGGCGCTTCTGGGGGAGAGCGCCCGCTGGGGCGACCAAGCCTACGACGGTTCCCGCTATACGATCGACAACTGGCGCGCCGCGGCCAACAGCGCGTACACCGTATTCCTGCCGCACCGGACGTCCTACGTGATTCCGCAGTACCGGCAGATAGGTTTGTATCCGTCCATCGATCCGCCGCGCTTCAACCAGCAGGGCGGAGCGTTCGCGAATGGCTTCCCATTGATTATGACTTCCACGAACGCCGTGTACTACACGCTGGACGGCACGGACCCGCGGGAGTACGGCACCGGGAATCCCACCGGCCTGTTCTATACGGACGCTGTACCGCTGTCGTATTCCGTGAAAGTGAAGGCGCGGGCGCGTAGCGGCGCGGGGGAATGGAGCGCGTTGAACGAGGCGTTGTTCGTGAAGAGCAGCCCGGCGCCGCAACTGCGTATCACCGAAGTGATGTACCACCCGCGGAAGCCGACGGGCACGGAGACCAACGGCGGGTGGAATGAGGACGATTTCCAGTTTATCGAACTGCTGAACACCGGAGAGGAGCCCGTGGGACTCGCCGGGATGCGGCTGACAGACGGCGGCTCGTTCGACTTCAGTGACGGCGCGGTCTCCCGGTTGCTGCCGGGCGAGTATGCGGTTGTCGTCAAAAACAAGACCGCGTTCACGAACCGGTACGCGGCGCTCATGCCGATCAAGATCGCCGGCGAGTTCAAGCGCGTCTTTGACTTTCCGCAGAGCGAACTGTCCCACAATGGCGAGACGGTGACGCTCAAGGATGCCACTAACGGCGTGATGGCAACGTTCACCTACGGAGACGGGCGCGATTGGCCGGCGGCGACGGACGGCGCGGGGCACTCGCTGGTGCCGCTGCCCACGATGATCGCCGACCAGGCCAACGGGGCTCTGGACTACGGCGGCAACTGGCGGGCCAGCGCCTACCGGGATGGCTCGCCCGGCCGGGCGGACCCGAGTCCGGTGACCGATGTCGTCCTCAACGAGATCATGGCGCACACCGACTATAGCGGCGGCGCGCTGTGGCAGGACTCCAATGACTGGATCGAGTTCTACAATACGAAGACCAGCGCGGTCTCTTTCACGACAAACTGGTATTTGAGCGACGATCCGGAGGATTTGAAGCAGTGGATGATTCCCGGAACAAACAGCGTTGCGGCGACGAACTGGATCACGTTCTTTGAGGTGGGCGGATTTCATCCGGCCACGAACAGCGGCTTCGGGCTGAACAAGGCCGGGGAAGCGGTCTACCTTTCGTATCTGGCGGGCGGGACGAACGACCGGGTCGTTGACTGCGTGCGGTTCAAGGCGCAGGCGAATTTCCGGACCTGGGGCCGGTATCCGGACGGGGCGTCGCGCTGGTACACGACGCTGCCGACGACGAACAAGGCCAACGCCCTGGCCGCGAACACGGTGGTGATCAACGAGATCATGTACCATCCGGCCACGAACGCGAACTATCCGGTGGACAACGGGGACATCGAGTACGTGGAACTGTACAACCCGGGAGGCGAAGCCATCGCCCTGACCAACGAAGGCGGCGCCTGCCGGCTGTCGAGCGGGGTGGACTATGTGTTCCCGACGAACACGACGATTCCGGCTGGGGGCTATCTGACGCTGGTGTCGTTCGATCCATCCACGAATTCGGCGGCGCGGGTGGCGTTCCTGGCCTCCTACGGGTTGACGAACGGGCAGGTGCGACTGATGGGGCCGTATTCCGGGCGGCTCTCGGACGGCGGCGACCGGGTGGCGGTTGAGTTTCCGTTGCTGGGAGATTTGCCGGGTGAGGGGATTTCGTGGGTGATCATGGACGAAGTGTATTACTCCGACCGTCTGCCGTGGCCGGAGACCGCCGATGGCTCGGGGCCTTCGCTGAACCGCCTGCAGACCGGGCGCAGCGGCAACGATCCCGCGAACTGGATGGGGGCATCCCCCTCTCCAGGAACTAGTAACACGGTCTCCGCGGCGACTCCGGTGCCGGTGGTCAGCGTCACGTCGCTGAGCGTACCGGAAGGCGGCACGAACACGTTCAAGGTCTGGCTGTCGGCGGCGCCGACGGGGAACGCGACGGTCACGGTGAGCCGGGTATCGGGCGAGACGAACCTGGCGGTGCAATCCGGCGCTTCACTGGTGTTCAGTTCCGGGAATGCGACTCAGACCGTCACGCTGGCGGCCACGCCCGACGCTAACGCGGCGGACGGGGTGGCCACGTTCGTTTGCGCGATCGCGAACGGGGCCAGCGTGGCCGTGGCGGTTACCGAGGCCGATCGGGACGTGTGGGTGACGTTGTCGGGGGCCGGACTTCTTGGAACGGTATCGCCGGCTGTACCGGTCGCGGTGACCAACGGCGGGTCGGTCGTCATTTCGGCGCAGGCGAATCCCGGATATGTTTTCACGACCTGGAGTGTGGTCAGCGGCTCGGCGACGATTACCGATACGAACGGCGCCACCACGTCGGTGAAGGTTTTCGGTCCGGCCACGTTGGCGGCGAACTTTACAGTGGACGTGTTCACCTGTTCGATGACGATGCCGACGAATCGGATGGCCGTGTTAGGTACAGATCTGACGATCCAGGCGACGACGTTCTCTTCACCCCGGGCCTGCACGGTTGCAAGCATGGAGTTCTACGCCAATGGGGTGAAGTTTGGGGCGGTCACGAGCGCGCCCTATTCGTGCCAATGGACGCCGGCGACAACAGGAATGTATGCGCTGGCCGCGCGGGCCACCGACAACCTGGGTCGGACCTGTGTGTCGGCGACGGAGACTGTGGCGGTGGTTTATCAGGATGGCGTGACGGCCATTGGCGGGACGGCGACGAACTATACGCTGAATGGCACCAACTTCACGGCACACGTCTTTACGAACAGCGGATTGCTTGTGGCTTCGAGCGGCGTTGGAGTCCAGGTGCTGTTGGTGGCCGGCGGCGGCGGCGGTGGCGGCGGTTATGAGGGCGGCGGCGGCGGCGCGGGCGGCGTGCGGCTTTGGAGCGGTGCGATGGGTGGGGCGTACACGATCACGGTTGGCGCGGGTGGAGACGGTGCGGTCGTTGGGGGAAACGTAGGCGCCAATGGAATGCCGTCGTCCATTGTGGGTCCTGGTGTGAGTATCGGCGCCACGGGTGGTGGGCGCGGTTCCGCGTCACTGTCCGGCTATCCGGCATCGAAGTATAACTACGCTGGTGCCGCTGGCGGGTCCGGCGGTGGTGGAGAGGGCGCTGCCGCCGGAATTGCTGTGGGCGGCGGTGAACTGGGAAATAGCGGCGGTATTGGAACGGGGTATGCCTGTGGCGGTGGCGGCGGCGCAGGGGGGCCGGGTGGCGCTGCTCCCTTGGCTACCACTCCTGGCACCGGCGGCGTGGGAATCGCGGTGAGTTACTTGGGGACGCCGGTCACCTATGCGGCGGGCGGCAACGGAGGGTGGCGCAATCCGGAGACGCCCATCAACGGCGCCAGTGGCGGCGCCAATACGGGCAACGGCGGTAGCGGCGGCGGTGGAAACGTCACGGGCAACGGCGGCAACGGCGGCTCCGGCATCGTAATCGTGCGGTACGTGACGGTCGCCGCTACAAATATCTACACCGTGGCCTACGACGCCAACGGCGCGAACAGCGGCAACGCGCCTGCCACCCAGAGCAAGACCCAGAACGTGGCGATGGCGGTCTCCGGCAACAGCGGTAACCTCGCCAAGACCGGCCACACCTTTGCCGGTTGGAACACGGCGACGAACGGCACGGGCGCAAACTACGCCACCGGCGCAAACTACCCGTGGAACGCCTCGGTGACCCTGTACGCGAAGTGGATGACGAACACGCCGCCGACGATCACGGCACAACCGATCGGTGCCACGGTAGTCGCGGGCCTGACCGCGACGTTCGGCGTGACGGCCTCGGGAATCGCGCCGTTGTTCTACCAGTGGTACACGAACAACGCGGCGATCAGCGGGGCCACGGGGACAACCTACATTACGCCAGCCACGACCACGAACGACAGCGGCAAAATGTTCAAGGTTACGGTGAGCAACTCCTATGGCGCGGTCACATCGAGTGTCGCCACGCTGACGGTGAACGCGGCGCCAACCGGAACTGTGGCGGGCACGGGAGGGTTCATCACGCGGTACCGCGAGAACGAAACGAATTTCATCGCGCACATCTTCACGAACAGCAGCGCCTTCACGCTGAACAGCAGCATGAATGTCCAATATCTGGTCGTCGCCGGCGGCGGCGGCGGTGGCGGAGGTTATCAGGGCGGCGGCGGCGGCGCGGGCGGCTTGCACGTTGGGAGCACGCGTCTGCCAGCGGGAACCTACACGATCACGGTGGGCACGGGCGGAAACGGTTGCCGCTGGGATGGATCGGGCGAAGGTTCCAACGGTCTGCCATCATCGATCTCAATCGGTGGTGTAACGCTTGCGAGCGCCACAGGCGGCGGACGCGGAGCCTCGGCCACTCCAACCTATGGGTCCGCAGCCGGTGGGTCTGGCGGCGGCGGCGCGTGCGGCGGCGTTGACCTGTACGGCTCAGACGGAACCCTCGGCGAGGGTAATGTGGGTGGAAATGGAGATTCCTACAGCACAGTAGTCCAAGGCGGTGGCGGCGGAGCCGGAGACGGGGGTCAGACGGGGAGCGAGGGCGGAACCGGAGGCGTTGGAATCGCGGTGAGTTACTCGGGGGTGCAAGTCGCCTACGCTACGGGCGGCAATGGATCTAAGCGATATGATAGTGTAACCAATGGCGCCGGCCCCGCGGCAAACACAGGCAACGGCGGTCATGCCGGCGGTGGCTCCACCGGCACCGGCAGGGGTGGCAACGGCGGCTCGGGGATCGTGATCCTGCGGTATGACGCGAACGGCGGATCGGTCCTCCTCGCGGTGCCGACGGCGCTGACGGCCACGGCGGTGAATACCCACCAGATCCAACTGACCTGGACCGACAACGCGACCAACGAGACCGGCTATGTGGTGGACCGTTCGCCGGACGGCTCGACCTGGAACGCGCTCACGTCGCTGGCGGCCAACGCCACAGCGTACACCGACGACGGACTGGCGG
>JBAXWO010000005.1:0-20416 GCA_037128375.1 bacterium | reverse complement strand
CGATGGGGGTCGGCAGCAAAACCCGGTTCATGGCCGTCCGTTTTGGAAATGTGCTGGGTTCGGCGGGCTCCGTCATTCCCCTGTTCCAACGCCAGATCGAACGGGGGGGGCCCGTCACCGTGACCCATCCGGACGTGACACGCTATTTCATGACGATTCCGGAGGCCGCCCAACTCATCCTCCAGGCCGGGTCCATGGGTTCGGGCGGGGAGCTCTTCATCCTGGATATGGGCACTCCCATCAAGATCGTCGATATGGCCCGGGACCTGATCCGGCTCTCCGGGAAAGAGCCGCATCGGGACATTGAAATCGTGTTTACGGGCCTCCGTCCGGGGGAAAAGCTTTATGAAGAACTGATCACGCAGGGCGAGGGCATTGTAGCGACCCACCATGAGAAGATCCGCGTCATCAAACCCAGCGAAGCCAGTGTCGAAACGGCTGTGAAACTTCTGCAGCATGTACCCGATCTCCTTGACGCCACGAATCAGTTTGATTCCGGGTCCATTCGAAAATGGCTGAACGCCATTGTGCCCGAATACAGCCCGGAACCGTCCACTCCCGTCTTGCAGATGGACCCGTCATGACCACCTTCTATCGCTCAGCACTGGCTGATCGCGTCTTCCTCGGGGGATGGATCGTACTCGCTATTGTCGGGCAGGCGGTCATCCCCGTTGAGGCGCCGGTCATGGAATGGCTTGCCGTCGGCTGGGTGGCCCTGTCATTCTGGATGGTTTCGAACAGTGCCTGCCTGCCCCTCCTCATTTTGACCTGTCCGCTCTTCCTGTGCGCCCCTCCCGATCCTTGGGCCTGGGCCTTGCCAACCTGGGCCATGATATTTCTTCTTCGCCTCCTTGCCGAAAAACGGTGCGGACGAAAGGAGTTCCTGTGGATCGTCTTCTGGGGCACCCTGATCCTGGCCTGCTCCTGGCCCAAGGAGGTCGGCTCATTGCTGGTTGATCTGAAAAAGTACGGAAAGAGAGAACTCCTGACGCAGTGGTTTCGCCCTGAAGCGTCCTGGGCGATCTTCGCTTTCCGGCATTCCTTCGACCGGGCACTGGTGGCAGGCCTGGCGGCGGCCCTCATTCTGATCCCCGGCTACATCAAGACCATCCGGATCTGGAGATCGTTGTTCGGCGCGGGAATCATGGCGCTGGGCGCGGCCTATGCGGCAGCCCTGCTTCCCTGGCAACAGCCACATCTGTTTCTTGGGACATTGAATCTCGCCTCCAGTCCGGGTTTCCTGTTCCACGGCGCAGGCTATAATCCCTGTTATCTGCCGTTCATCCTGGCCGTCGCCCTGCCCTGGTTTTTAGTCCCCTTGCATGCCCGCCATTCATGGGCCCATCTGGGGCTCCTTCCCCTTTTCCTCCCCACCCTATTCCTGAATGAGCGCATTTTTATGCTGTCTCCGATCGCGATGGGGCTCACGCTGGTGGTCCTCGTCGTCATCGCCTGGCGGTTACCCGGACGGCGAAGGCGACTGCACGCACACTGGCAGGCATGCCTCCGGCAACGCCGCACGATTCTTGCCATCGCGGCCTGCGCTATGGTTTTTCCGGCCCTGTGGTGTCTCCGGATGGGAGTCCTGAACCCGCAGTCCCTGCCTCGCAAAACCTTGTACGAGTGGTCACACCGGACGGACTCCATATGGGTCAAAACAATCCCTCACGGAAAGCCACCGGAGGCGAGACTGACCCAGCCCGGAACTACTGCGGGGATTGGTCAAGCCCGAGTCTCGCTGTTTGATAGACTTGAAATGCGACTTTCAAAATATGATCCCACTCGCGCCTACATGTGGGCGCTGGGCATGAGGCATTCGTGGGAAGAAGGGTTCTGGCGGGGATCCGGAGCCGGAACCTGGGCCAAATTCCACTACAAGCATCGCATCGCACGTATGTACTTCGCCCACATGCACAACACCTACCTCGGCCTTGTTTTCGAATATGGGGTTGTGCCCATGGTGCTCACGTACCTGCTGGTCGCCTTCCTCCTGTCCCGGCTTCTGAGGGGAATAACCGGCCAATCCCGCATGTGGATGCTGTACTTCGCCGGCCTTTCAGCCCTGGCAATGGGATTCGACCTGTTCTATGACCCTTTCTCCAATTACGGCCTCGTTCTCCTGGGAGTCGTCGTCCTGGCAAAGTCCTTCGGGCCCGGGCGCAATCGAGAGTCTCCGGACGAACCGAACCCGCGTCGGGCCGACGCGGGCTACCTGTCCCGAACCGCACAATAACTCTGGAAATCCGACCGCGAATGGCTATATTCATCCCCTCGTTATTGTCGGCCATCCGCAAAGGTGGACCGCGCTGTCCCCATCGCGGTCAGACGCCGGTAGGGACACCGGCGTCCACCCATTGGATGAACGATAGTGTAGAGGCGTCAATCGGCCCAACCCATAGGACTATGGCATGAAAGTCTCGATCGTCGTCCCCGTCTATAATGAGCAGGATAATGTTCTGCCGCTGGCCGAAGAGCTCCACCGGCTGAATGCCGCCATTCCGGACTTGGAGGTGCTGTTCGTGGATGACGGCAGCAAGGATCAGACCTGGGCTCGCATCCGCGAAGCCCAGACCCGTTTCCCCACCGTCAGGGGCCTGCGTTACGAAAAGAACCGCGGCCAGAGCTCCGCCATGCTGGTGGGGCTCAAACTGGCCGCCGGCGAAGTGATCGCCACGATCGACGGAGATATGCAGAATAACCCGGCGGATATCCCGCGGCTGCTCCAGGCGCTGGAAGGCTGCGATGCGGTCTGCGGCTACCGCGCCCAACGCAAGGATACCTGGGCGCGACGGGTCGGCTCCCGCCTGGCTAATCGCGTCCGCAATTGGGGCACCCATGACGGCATTCGTGACACCGGCTGCAGCCTGAAAGTCTTTCGTAAGGCCTGTGTGGACGATCTGCCGCCCGTCGAAGGCGTCCACCGTTTTATGCCAGCCTACTTCAAGCTGAACGGCCGCACCATCCGGGAGGTGGCGGTCAATCACCGCCCCCGCACCATGGGCGCCTCGAAATACACCAACATGAAGCGGCTCCCGCGCACAATCTTCGATCTCTTCGGATTCGTGTGGTACCGGAAACGGTTCCTGCGGGCCCTGGACACAACCGAAATTCAACGGTCCTGACAGGCTGAGGAGCGCTCCCAAAAGGGGCTTGGCCGAAAGGCCTCCGATTCATGTCCCGGTGGCGCAAAGGGCAACACCCCTGCTTCACAAGCCATCCGACTCGCTACCACGCGGAGATAGGCCGACACGATAAAGATAGCCGCCCGGAGATGAGACGACGGGTCGGGCGATCGAACCAAGATCGCAGAGGTTCCGCGTGAGAATGTAGCGGACCCCATACTGCACAACAATGGCGTTGATCCGCTGTATATCCAGCGGGGCTGCAAACAGGTTGCGGCTCAATTCCTCCCTGCGTTGCGTCTCGGCATGGAATCCGGCAGGCAGGTACTGATCCGCCCACGTGCCCACGGCGTGGGTCAGCCCTGGCGCGCCGCCAACCCAGTTCGAGATGTAGAAGACGCTTACCGGCGCCAGTTGATTGATCGCCGAGAACCGGTAATCCTCCAATAGCACGACCGTGTCCGTCGTGCATCCGTGCTGGATCAGATACTGCGCCGCACGGGTTTCAGGGATTGGGGCGCGAACACCATAAGTCCGCGCGCGGGCCGCACCGGTCAACGCCGCGGGCAGCAGTACCGCGGCAAGGAGCCAGCCCGCCACCCGCGGCCACGGCAAGCAGCGCGGAAACCATAGCGCAAACCCCAGTGCGGCAAAAATGCACCACGCCAGTCGAACCATCTTGGATACCTTGTGGTAGAGATTGAAAAGATTGATCTTGAATCCGACCGATGCCGCCATGTCCTTCATGAACGCAGGGGCATGCGGATCGAACTGCAGCATCAGGAAACTGCTGAACCCCCAACAGGTCGCGCAACCCAGCAGGAGGAGAATGAGCACAGGTCCGGCCGGCGGTCCGGCAAAGCGGCGCGGGAAAGCGCCCACCATCGCCACAAAAGCCAGGCCTGCGGGAAACGCCGGGCCATAGTTGAGAAACAGGGCACCCAGGTTCCGGATCGGGTGCGGCAGCACGAGCAGCAGCAGGGCGGCCAAAAATGCGGCGGCGGCCAGCCGGGTAAGCCGCGCCATGCCGTCGTCCGACAAGGGCGTCCCGCGAGAGATCCATGTCCGCACCCCCCCAATGCCAAGCGCGGTGGTCACAGCCACAGCCAGCACGACCGGAAACCTGAGCGATACGATTCCGCACAGCGCCAGGAACAACCATGCGGCCGCAGCCAGCAGCAGGCTCATGGCCACGGCCCGGCGGGGACCCGCCCCTGCCAGGATCGCCAGCGATAACGCCGGCGCCACCACGGGCAGGTAGAAGGTGTTGAACCCGGCCAGGGTCGCGACAGCCCATGACGCCGCAACATACCGCTCCTCGGCCAGCCACCACAAGGCCGTCAAAAGAATGATCAAAGCCACCGCATTGTGCGGAATATAGAGAAAATCCTCGATGAACAACTGATCGCTGTATGTGGTGACGACTCCGATAATGTGGTCCGGATCCCGGACTACCGCCGCCGCCCATCCGGCCATGATGCGAGGCACCAGCCCGACGGCGGTTTCCATGGCCGTGAGCCACTTCGGGCTGGCGAACACTTCGTAGGATGAAAATACAAAACCCAACAGCAGCCCGCTCCATGCGACGATCCCCCTCCCAAACACCGCGCGCAAAACTCCCCAAAGGCCCACCAGCAGGAAGCATGCAGTCCAGGCCTGCCCGGTTTTCCAGATCGCGAACAGGTCGGCATGGATGAAGCGGAATTCCAGCGCGTAGGGAAATAGCGCAAACCAGTAGTACACGAGGGGGCAGCCGGCCACGAAGGGGTTGCGCGGCGGGATGGACGCCGCCAGCGCGTAGGTGGTGCCAAAACGCTGAAACCCGTCCGAGTACATCTCGCGCACCAGAGAGTCGATGCCAAAATAGCGGAAGGGCAGCACCACGTTCCATAGCACGTACAGGCAGGCCAGAAGGTAGACCGTCCAGGGAATCGGGGGGACCGTGACACGCGGAACGACTTCGCCGCGCGGCGCACGCCCCTCCCGCCAGCGTGCGTAAAGCCAACCACTCGCCAACATGACCGTGGCCAGTGCCAATCCGGCGGCATGGCTCCCGGTCAGGCGTGCGGCCAGGGCAAGAACCGGTACCGTGACCCACCCGAAAAGGTAGGCAAAAGTCAGACGGTCAAAGGCCGACTGCGCCAACGGCATGCCGGTGAATCGCAGCACGCACATTCCCGCCGCCGCCAATCCCCCGACATGCACCGCGGTCAGGGCCAGGGCCGGCCCCGCACCGACCCGTGCCAGCGCCACACTTGACACCAAAACGACGGTCAGACACACTCCCTTAAGCCGTTCATTGACGGGAGCATTGCGACCGCCTATGCGTCGGAAACCTTCAAGGACATGCGTCATACGGGTGGAGTAACGGGAGGTAAGTCTGCCCAAGCCATCCAGGATTTCCAAGGGAAATGTTTCAAGTCATGATCAATCCCGGTGAGAACAGTCTCTGGACACGCATGCGACGTCACGTCTGGCTGCTGCCACTGAATGGGCTGTTCCTGGGTGCGGGGTTGTTGCTCGTGTTCCTCATTCCTTTCGACGGCGCACCCGATGAGTGGACGCACTACCACTACAATGTGGAGTTCCTGATCCAAAACCACCGGCTTCCGGTTTCGGGTCAGGATGATCTCTCCGCCTACCTCACTGGGCATATCAATCCCTGCGGTCGCACGACATCGCGATGCAGCTACACGATGTATCCGGCGCTTCACTCCGTGATTCAGGCGGGCGGAGCGGTCATGGCTCATCGCCTGTTCGGCTGTGAGTATTATCTGGGCGCCCGCTTGGTGTCGTTGGTCTTCGGGTTGCTGTTCCTGAACTTCCTGTATCTGGCGGTTTACGCGGCCACAGGCGGTCTGCTCGTGGCCGGCCTGGGCGCCATGGCTGCGTTTATCCCCCAGGTGGTATTCACCGCTGCCTACATCAACGCTGACATCCATTCATTGGCCTTCTCAGCACTATTGGTCTGGAGCCTCGTACGATTTCGGGCCGCCGCCTCCAACCTGAACATCATCCTGCTGGGCTTTTCCGTGGCTATGCTCCTGGTCTGCAAATACAACTACTTCTCTTATTTTCCGTTTCTGATCGGCGCGGCCCTCTTCGTCGCAAGGAGGCTCCCGCGTCGCCTGGCCCTGAAGACAGCGCTGGCCGTGACACTTCTCCCCCTGGCGATTTCCGGTGGGTGGTACCTGCGCAACGGAATGCTGTACGGCGATCCGCTCGGACAGATGTTCTTCCTGAAGACCCTGCAGGGCCTGCAGGCCCCCGGCGCTGAACAACACATGAGCCTGCCCGTCCTCGTATGGATGGCAAACCAGGGCTTTGCCGTATCATTGTTCCGCTCTTTCTTCGGAGTCTTCGGATACATGGACGTCCTCCTTTCGCCGCCCACCTATGAGATCCTGGCATCGGTCGTTGCCCTGCTGACCGGCCTCTTCGCCGCCGAGTTGCTCAGGACCGGCGATCGGCGGCTATTGCGCGCGTTCGGCCTGCTGGCGGCCCTCGGCGCCCTGTGCGCCAGCCTGGTGCTCTACAACTGCTTGAAGTGGGATTACCAGCCGCAAGGCCGCTACCTGTTCCCCTTGATCGCCCCGACCGTGCTTGCGGCCGCTATCGCCATCGCGCGATACCGGCACTTGCTGAAGTATGCCGCCATCCTTGCGGCGTTCATGCTGCTGCTGCTGTTCAAGGCGATGATGGTGCTGGTTGCCACGTACGGGCACGGGAGCCTGGCGGGAACTCCGACCCTTCGGTACGTGAAGCCGGTGCCGCCACCTCCGCCCGGAGGCGGCATCGAGCTGACCGTGGGGCCCGATGTGCGCGTGGAACAGGCCTTTGCCAGCCCCTCCGATGGGCTCCGCGGGCTGGGCATCCAAACTGGCGCTGGACAGTGGCGTTGTACCGGGCTCTACCGGATAGAGGTCTTTGCGGCAGAGGGGGATATCCCCATCCGCCAAGCCTTCACCACGCCGCACGATATTACACCCAATGCTTGGATGCCGTTCTTCTTCAAGCCCATCCCGGATTCCGGAAACCGGCAATACCGCCTCGTGCTGACCGCCGAGGAGGGCGACTTGCGCTCACCCGCGCGAATCGTACGCACCGAGACGACCATTCAGGATCTCGGACGCACGGCCGTTAACGGCGTGGAACAATCGGGTGATTTCCGGATCAAACTGGTCTACTGACCCCCTATGAGAATCCTCACCGCCCTGACTTATTACCGTCCCCACCTGTCCGGCCTGACGCTTCATACGCAACGCCTGATGGAAGGTCTGGCAGCCCGGGGCCATGAGGTTACGGTATTGACCTCTCGCTACAACCGCGAACTTCCCTGCCGGGAGAGCCAGAACCGTGTCACAGTCGTTCGCGTTCCGGTAACCGCACACGTCGGGAAAGGAGTCCTGATGGCCGGCTATGCGTTGCGCGCCTGGCAACTCGTAAAGCATCACGACGTGGTGGTCCTGAACATGCCGATTACCCCTGTCGAAGCCGTCTGTATCACCGCGTTGGCCAGGAAATACCGTCGCCCGGTCATCGGAGTCTATCACTGCGACCTATGCCTTCCAGGCTTTCTCGGTCCGGTTTGGGATCGACTCTCCTCGCTGGGACACCAGGTCGCGGCACGATACGCCCACCGGTTGATAACCCTCACTGATGACTACGCCGCGCACAGCCCCTTCCTGAAATGCTTTCCTGACAAAACAAGTGCCATCCCACCCCCCATCACCTTGGCTCCAGTTGACCCCGCACGCGTTGCGGCGTTGCGCCGGCGCATCGGCACGCACGGCCCGCTCTTCGGGTTCGCCGCGCGATTTGCCGCTGAGAAAGGTATTGAGTACCTGCTGGAGGCCATGGCCCTCATCCGCCGCACGCATCCCGAGGCGCGGTTGCTGCTTGTGGGCGACCCCGCCCAAGTGGTTGGCGAACACCGTTATCGCCAACGCCTCCAACCCCTGCTCGATCGGCATTCCGAGATGTGCTGTTTTCTCGGTGTGCTCGACGATGCCGACTTGACCGCGTTCTTCGCCATCTGCGACGCAACGACCTTGCCCAGCGTGAACTCAACCGAAGGTTACGGGATGGTTCAGGCTGAGAGTATGCTGTGCGGCACACCGGTCGTGGCCAGCGACCTGCCGGGCGTGCGTATCCCCGTCCGGGCAACACAGATGGGACTCATCGTACCGCCCCGCAATGCGGAGGCACTGGCTCAAGCCCTGCTTGAGATTGCACAACACCGCGTGGCTTACATCAAGCCGCCCGCTGTCGTGCGCGAGCAACTCGGCCTGGACCACGCGCTCAACCGCCACGAAAGCCTGCTGCAGGACGCCTTGGCCCAGCAGGCCGCGGCTGCGCCGCCGGGCGACAAGGAGTTGAGCCTCCTGCTTGGCCAGTATCTGCGCCATGCCCCGCCATTTCTGGCCTTGGTCCGAAGCGTGGAAGGCATGTTGGTCCGCCGTGCGGGTCCATTGGAAGCGCCCGTACTCGATCTCGGCTGCGGCGATGGTTTGTTTGCGGGCCTTACACTGACCGAACCGGTTGACGCGGGTGTGGACCGGGATCCCCGGGCGTTACTACGTGCAGGCAACCTGGGCAGGCACCACAAATTGATCCTGGCCGAGGCGGGGAGTCTGCCCTGCGCCAACGCAACGTTCCGTACCGTCCTGAGTAATAGCGTTCTGGAGCACGTGCCTGATATCGATCAGGCCTTGCGCGAGATCTTCCGTGTCCTGCAACCGGGTGGGCGGCTGCTGCTCAGTTCTCCCAGCCACCGCTTTGGTGACATGTTGCTGGGATCGAGAGTACTGAGCGCCTTCAACCCCCGGCTGGGGCAGTCCTATGCGCTTTGGTTCAACTGGCACTCCCACCACTATCATACGGATAGCCCGACCCTATGGATCAAGCGCCTTGCCGAAGTCGGTTTCGAGGTCAGCCGTTGGCAGTACTATCTTTCACCGCAGGCGCATCGCGCGTTCGACGCGGCCCACTACCTGAGTCTGCCCCGTGGACTCAGCCGCATCCTGACCGGCCGATGGGTCAGCATCCCGGTTCCACTCACGAATGCACTGCTCCATCGGTGGCTTTATCCGCTCGCCTGCGTACAACCCTCTCCCGAAGGGCCTTACCTCTTCATGGATATCCGCAAACCAGGAGGCGCGTGAAAGCTCTCGTCAGGCGGAACGGCGCACTCTGGGGCATTCTGGCGGCGGCGTTCGGCCTACGGGTCTGGGGGGTCGGCTTTGGGGCCCCGTACCTGTCGAACTTCTACATACGGCCCGATGAGTCCCTGATCATCCAGCCGGCGATCGAGCTTCTGGAACAACACGGCAACCCGGGGTATTTCGAATACCCCGCCCTGATGTCCACCCTGTGCGCCCTGGTATTCAATCTTTTTCATGCCGCCCAGTCGCTCCTGCTCCCCGGGTCACGGACACTTGCGGAGCACTTTGCCGGAAATGTAACAACGTATGTTATCTTGGCGCGCTTGGTTTCTGCCGTCGCCGGCACGCTCGTCGTGTTCAGCACCTGGGCGACCGCCCGCTTGCTGGCCGGCCCCGGCGCGGCGCTTGCCGCCGCCGCCCTGCTGGCCGCATGCCCTTTAGCCGTTCGGCAGTCGCACTTCGCAACGACCGATACACTGATGGCCCTTTTGTGTCTTGCCACTCTGCATCGCCTGATCGTCTTTGTGCAGGGGCGGGAGTCGAAGGCCTGTGGCGGCGGCCACCTGCTGGCCGCCGCCACATTATTCGGCCTGGCGGTCTCCGCAAAGTACTACGCCATCGTGCTTCTGCCGGTTCTGCTGCTGACGATCGGACTGGAACGGGGCGTTCGCCTTGGCTTGCGGATGCGGCGCGGCCTGCTCGTCGCCGTAGTCTCGGGCGCCGTCTTTCTGGCTGCAAACGTCTATCTGCTCTTCAACCTGCAAACGGTTATTGCGTGGTTCGGCGTACTGTTCCACGCGTTGTACCGGAGTGACCACATACCGGGAGCCAGCGCATGGAGCCCGCTCGGCACGCTCACAAATCTGCTGACCCCGTGGCGGCACGGCCCCGGGGGCTTCGCCGGTCTGGGCCTGGCCATTGCCGGCGTCTTCATCGTCCTGCGGACCGAAGCCCGCCGCACGGAATCCGCATTGATCGTCGTCGCCTGTGCCCTTCTGGCGGCCCCGTTGTTGCCTGCCCGCGTCGTTCCCTACCGCTATCTCGCCCCCCTGCTACCGCTCGTCGCCGTGCTCGCCGGAGTGGGCCTCGCACGGCTCGGGGTCATCCCCAAAGGCAGGCGCTGGATCGCCGCCCGCATGGCTGTGGGCGTTGCTCTCGTGATACCAGGCCTTTTGACCTCTGCACGCTGCAACCAGTTGTTGGCGCGAATGGACACACGGTCACTGTGCGGCCAATGGATCCGACAGCATGTCCCCGCAGAAACACCGGTGGTCTTCCTGGGTGGCCCTGAGACTGAACCTCAGGTCAACGAAACATACATGTCGATCCTGCGACGGGTCGATTTTGTGAACCGTTTGTACGGACCCAAGGCAGGAAGCGTCATCTCCAAGTTCTACCGCCTGCAACTCCGGAATCAACCACGAACGCCTGAAACAGGCTATGAATGCTTCCGCAATCCTGAGCCCGCCGAGGTGACGGCGCGCACGATCTGTCTCGTGATACCGTCCTATCCTCTGCCGTCCGCCCACTGCGCCCCAGGGAAAGCGGCGGCCTTTCTCAAGGGAACCCCCATCCTGCAGGCGGAGTTCACTTCATTGAACGCCCCGGCGCAAACGCCAGTCTATGAACTGGAACCTTGGGATGCCTTTTTCCTGCCTTACCGACCCCTGTTCCTGGTCCACCGCCCAGGGCCCCATCTGGCCGTGTGGTTAATCGATCGCGGTAAACTCTGATGGCGGGAACGGATCCGGAGCCGGACGCAGGGTTCGCAAACAGAGGGTCTGCCAGAAGGAACTCGGCGCGATCCGCAGTACCCGCAGGCCGCGGATCGTCGTGGTGCCTGTCCGGCGAGGGCGACAGGCAACGGGCGCTTCCAGAATATGGAACCGGTCGCGGACAGCCAGACCCGAGAGGATTACGTTTGGCGCAAAAACATGATCGGGGATGCCATGGAAAAAAGGGCGAAACACATCCCGCCGCATCAGCCGGTAAGGGCAGTTCACGTCGGTGATCCCCGGCCCGTAGCAGACACGCACCAGGGTACGCGAGGCAAAGGTCATGACCCGGCGCGGTAAAGGAGTCTGTCGCCCCTCCCGTCTGCCGATCAGCAGGTCGTAACGCTCGCGGTTCCGCCAAAGGTGCGCGAACTCCTCCGGTCCGGTCTCGTCGTCAGAGTCCACCTGAAAAATCCATTCCTTGTCGCTTTGTTCACGGTATCCCAGGAGAATCGTCGCGCCATGTCCGCTATTCGGTTTGTCATGAACAACGACCTTGGAACAGGCAGCGGCAAAGAGGCGCAACCTGCCCAGCGTCCCATCGGTGGAACCATCGTTATAGGCATGCAACTCATACGCGATGTCCAGACGGTCCAGTTCCCTGGTCCAGGCGCCCAGCACCTGGCCGATAATAGCCTCCTCATTGTAGACCGGCATCACAATAGCTAGCGTTACGGGTGATGACATGCGGGTTCCCTCAGGACGGTTGTTGGATGATCTTTTCTGCGACGGCCAGCGCCTGTGCGATCGCATCATCCATATCGAGATACTGGTATGAGCCCAATCTTCCCCCGAAAATCGTGCGCGGGGTCCTGTCCGCCTCGAGGCGGTAGAGCGCCAGGATCCGTTTGTTTTCGGCGGTCAGTACAGGGTAGTACGGTTCGTCGCCTTCCCGTGCTTCGCCGGGAAACTCCCGATAGACAACCGTGGCATCCCCATGCCCTCGTTCGGGGTGCAGGTGCCGGAATTCATGCGTCCGTGTGTACGGGACCCCCTCGTCAACATGGTTGACCACGGCCGTCCCCTGAAAATCAGCGATGGGGTATAGCTCCGATTCGAAATGCAGCGTCCGCCAGGCAAGACGACCATGGCAATAGTCGAAGAACCGGTCTATGGGACCGGTGTAGATCACGAGGGCGTTGCGCGGCAGGGAATCGCGGACCGAGAAGTAATCGGTGTCCAGTCGCACATCGATCGAAGGGTGATCGAGCATGCGAGCGAACAGCGCGCCGTAACCAGTGATCGGAAGGCCCTGGTGGGCATCATCGAAATAGTCCAGGTGATAGCTCGTGCGCACGGGCAGGCGCAGGGCCATCTCGGCTGGAAGTTCGCGCGGTTCCCGTCCCCATTGTTTGCGCGTGTAGCCGCGCAGGAATGCCTCGAAGAGCCTGCGCCCCATCACTGCAACCGCCTGCTCCTCGAAGTTGCCTGCGGTCTCCACGGACTCCCCGGCGACCTCACGGCGCAGGAAGTCCGCCGCCTCAACCGGCGTCAAATCAAGACCGAAAAATGCATTGATCGTGGCCAAGGAGACGGGCATGAAGAACGCGCGGCCGCGCTGTCGGGCGATAACCCTGTGGCGATAGTGATTGAACGCCGAGAAACGGTTCACGTACGCCCAGACATCCCCGCGATCCGTGTGAAAAATGTGCGAACCGTAGCGATGGCACTCGACGCCTGACGCTTCATCCCGCACGGAGAAACTGTTCCCACCTAGGTGAGGGCGTTTCTCGAGGACCAGGACATTATGCCCGCCCGCTACGGCAAGACGCTCGGCAACGGTTGCCCCGAAGCAGCCCGATCCGACCACCACAACTTCACGACGGCATCCGTTCATAACCACCGCGGCAAAGTGTCAAACCCCTATCTCAAAAGCAAGCGGGATCCCAAATCCCGGCGGGAAAAGAAGCGCATGCCGGCAGCCGCCTGTCCTCACCGCATCAGATCGTAGAAGCTCTGGGCGATCAGGCGCATCCCCTGCTCATCCGGATGCAGCCCGTCGGCCTGCAAAAACGCGCCCCAGGCCGCACCGGCAGCCATGAAATGCAGTTCCAAATCGCACAGGGTCACCCCTTCCGACTTGGCAAGTTCACGCACCTTCTCATTGTACCGGGTAACCGTGGACGCGTGCCCTTTGTGCCCTTTAGTCATCGGCGTCATCGTGGCCAGGATCGGAAGGGTCTTGTTCTGTCTCGCCGCCCGAAGCATGAACCGGAGGTTCTCGATATAGGCATCGCAACTGCGATCGTGGAGAACATCGTTCGCCCCGTACAGAATCAGCAGATAGCCGGGCTTGTGCAGCGTCAGGAAGCGGTTGATGCTCCTCATGCCGTCGAGGGAATGTGACCCGCCATCCCCGCGATTGACCACCGTCTTGCGCAACATCCGGGACAACAGGGCGGGGTAACTGGTCTTCCCGCCCTCTCCCTGAGTGATGCTGTCGCCCATGGCCAGACAGAGCCTCGGGTTATTGCGCCCAAAGTCGTGCCCCTGCCCCAAAGGCGCGCGGGGCACGCTGACGCAACCCGCACCAAGCAGCCCGAGCGTCCCCGCCAACAAACCGATCATCACCCAAAAACGAAGTGTCATTCGTGATCTCATACAACGTAGGTCGTCGAGGCGGTTTTACCGCCCCGGCCGGTCCAGTCCGTGTGGAAAAACTCACCGCGCGGCTTGTCCACCCGCTCATACATGTGCGCGCCGAAATAGTCCCGCTGCGCCTGCAACAGATTGGCCGGCAAACGCGCACTGCGGTATGAATCGTAGTAGTTCAGCGCCGCCGCCATCGAGGGCACCGGGATCCCCAGGTCAATGGCCGTCTTAATGACATTTCGCCACGGTTTCTGGGCCTTCGCCATCGTCTTCTTGAAATACGGATCGAGTAGCAGGTTGGCCAGCTTGGGCTTCTTGTCAAACGCCTCCTTGATATTGTCCAGGAACCGCGCCCGGATAATGCACCCGCCGCGCCACAGCAGGGCGATCTCGCCATACTTGAGCTTCCACTTGTGCTCCTCGGACGCGGCGCGCAGCAGTTGGAATCCCTGCGCATAGGAACAGATCTTGGAGGCGTACAGCGCGTCATGAATCTGGGCCACCAGGACGGCCTTGTCCTTACGATACACTTTCTTCGACCCCTTCAGCTTCAGCGCGGCGGCTTCGCGCTCTTCCTTGAGCGCCGAAATGCAGCGGGCAAACACCGCCTCGGCAATCTGGGCAATCGGCACCCCCAGATCCAGCCCGGCCTGCGAGGTCCACTTCCCCGTTCCCTTCTGGCCGGCGGTATCGAGAATCATGTCCACCATGGGTTTGCCGGTCTCGGTATCCTTGACGGCCAGAATATCGGCGGTGATCTCGATCAGGTAGGAATCCAACACGCCCTTGTTCCACCCGGTAAACACCTCGTGCATCTCGTCGGCGCTCATACCAAGGCCGGCGGACATCAACTGGTAGGCCTCGCAGATCAGCTGCATATCGCCGTACTCGATGCCGTTATGGACCATCTTCACAAAATGGCCCGCCCCGTCGGGTCCGATCCATTCGCAGCAGGGCACCCCGTCCCCCACCTTCGCCGCAATGGCCTGGAAAATCGGCTTCACATGGGGCCAGGCTTCGGGATTGCCGCCGGGCATGATCGAGGGCCCCTTGAGGGCGCCCTCTTCGCCGCCGGACACCCCGGTCCCGATAAACAGAATGCCCTTTTGCTGGAGGTATTGCGTGCGGCGGATGGTATCGGGATAGTGACTGTTGCCGCCATCGATCAGGATATCGCCCTTCTGCAGGTGCGGCAGAATGTGCTCGATAAACTCGTCGACCGGCTTGCCTGCCTTGACCATGAGCATGATGATGCGGGGCCCCTTGAGGCTGGCCACCAGACTCTCGATGCTGTGGCACCCGATAAGCTTCCGGCCTTTGCCGCGGCCATTGGTGAATTCGTCGACCTTGCTGACCGTCCGGTTGTAACAGGCCACGGTGAAGCCGCGGCTCTCCATGTTCAACACCAGGTTTTCGCCCATCACCGCCAACCCCACCAGCCCTATATCCGCTTGCTGTGTCATCGCTATGCTCCTCTTGCCGTTTCCCACCTACACGCCACTAAACGCACTGAACCCGCCGTCCACCGGAATCACGGTGCCGGTCACAAACCCCGCCGACTGGCTGTCGGCCAACCACAACAGCGCCCCGGTCAGATCGTCCGGCTGCCCGAACCTGCCCATCGGCGTATGCGCAATAATGGTGTCACCGCGCGGGGTCAGCGACCCGTCGGGCCTGGTCAACAGGCTGCGGTTCTGATCCGTCAGGAAGAACCCCGGCGCGATGGCGTTCACCCGCACCCCGACCTTCGAGAAATGCACCGCCAGCCATTGGGTGAAGTTGCTGACCGCCGCCTTGGCCCCGCTGTAGGCCGGAATTTTGGTCAACGGCGTGAAAGCGTTCATGGAGGAAATATTGATCACCGTACCCCGCCCGGCTTTGGCCATCTCCTTGGTGAACACCTGCGTGGGCAGAAGGGTTCCCAGGAAGTTCAGATTGAACACGAACTCGACGCCCTTCGGATCCAGATCATAGAACGTGGTCACCCCTTCGACGGCCTGCTTGAGGTCGTCCGGAAAGAGATATTCCTTCGTCGTCGTCCCCTTGGGATGGTTGCCTCCAGCGCCGTTCACAAGCAGCGTGACCGGGCCGAACTCTTTTTCGACGAGCGCGTTGGCCTGTTCCAGGCTGGTTTTTTCCAACACATTACAGGCGACGCCCATGGCTTTGCCGCCCTGTGCGCGAATCGAGGCGGCCACCTTGTCGGCCGCCTCCTGCCTCAAATCCGCCACCGCCACCCGGGCTCCGCAGTTCGCCAGCGCCTGGGCCATGCTGCCGCACAAAATGCCGCCTCCACCAGTCACCACCGCCACGTCAGAGGATAAATCCACACGAAAAGGCACGGTCATAGGACTCCTTTTTTGGGAGCCGCATGCTAAGGGCATTGGCACCGAAATGCAATATTTTGTCGCCTGCTAAGGGGGGGGGCTTGGGCGCAGATGGAGAGTCTCCGTCCTGGCCTGAACCCGCGTCGGGCCGACGCGGGCTACCTGTAGCCGACCTCGGCCCGAGGTCGGTCGGGGAGGCGTGACGCTCAGGGGTTGCCAAAAAGCCAAAGACCGCGGAGGCGCCCGGGGCGCTTGACGCTCCCCCGCCGCTCTCGCTATCCTCTCCCCAAGATGAATGATCTTCGATTACCCGCCGAATGGGAGGAACAGGATGGGGTCCTGCTGGCCTGGCCGCATGCCGGCACGGACTGGCAGCCCTATCTGGCCCGAAGCCAGACCACCTTCGCCCGCATCATCGCCGAGGCCAGCCGCCTGGCGCGGGTGATCGTCGTCACCTCGGCTCCCGATGAGACGCGGCGCTATCTCAGGCAGGCCGACGCCGTGATGGACCGCGTCACCACGTTCTCCATCGCCTCCAACGACACCTGGGCGCGGGATTTCGGCCCGATCACGATCATCGAGAATAAGCGGCCCGTCCTGCTCGATTTCCAGTTTACGGGCTGGGGCGGAAAGTTCCGGGCCGATCTCGACAACCAGATCTCCCTGCGCCTTAAAGAACATGGCGCGTTCGGCGGAACTCACCTCCGCTCCATCCATTTCATTCTCGAAGGCGGCAGTATCGAAAGCGACGGCCATGGCACCCTCCTCACCACCAAGTCCTGCCTGGCTAATCCCAACCGCAACGCGCATCTGACCTTTCTGGAGACCGAGAGAACCCTCCAGAAATTCCTGGGGGCCAACCGCGTCCTATGGCTTGAAAATGGCCACCTGGCCGGCGACGACACCGATGGACACGTGGACATGCTGGCCCGGTTCGCCCCGCGTAATACCCTGGTCTACCAGTCATGCCAGGACCGCACTGACGAACACTTCCAGTCGCTCTCCGCCATGGCCGACGAGCTGGCCGCCCTGCGGACGGCGGACGGCCAACCCTACCGTCTGCTTCCCCTGCCCTGGCCCACCGCCAAGCATGATCCGGCCGGCTGCAGGCTGCCCGCTTCGTACGCCAATTTCCTCGTCCTGAACGGCGGCGTTTTGGTTCCCACCTACGATGACCCCCACGACGCGCTCGCCCTGGACGTGCTTCGCCGCGCCTTCCCCGGCCGGCGCATCATCGGCATCGATTGTTCAACCCTCATCCTCCAGCATGGCTCGCTGCATTGTGTGACCATGCAGATTCCCAAAGGAGTTCTGGCATGCGCGTAATCAAGGCGGCTCTCATTCAACAGGCTTTCTCGTCCGACCGGCAGGCCAACGTGGCCCAAAGCCTGGCGGCCATCCGGCAGGCAGGCCGGGCCGGCGCCCAGTTGGTGATCCTCTCCGAACTGCACACGTCGCTCTATTTCTGCCAGGTGGAGGACCCCGGTCTCTGTGCGCTGGCCGAGCCGATTCCCGGCCCGCTCACGGCAACGTTCGCCGCCGCCGCACGAGACAGCAAGGTCGTCCTGGTGGGTTCCTTCTTTGAACGGCGCGCGGCAGGGCTCTACCATAACACCGCCGTCGTGTTTGACGCCGATGGGTCGATCGCCGGGAAATACCGCAAGATGCACATCCCCGACGATCCGGCTTACTACGAGAAATTCTACTTCAGCCCCGGGGACTTGGGGTTCCGCGCCGTTCCGACCTCCCTCGGCCGGCTGGGGGTGCTCGTCTGCTGGGATCAGTGGTACCCCGAGGCCGCCCGCCTGATGGCGCTGGATGGTGCCGATCTCCTGATCTATCCCACCGCCATCGGCTGGGAACCGACCGACATCGAAACCGAAAAACAACGCCAACTCGACGCCTGGGTCACCGTCCAACGGGGCCATGCGATTGCCAATGGTCTTCCGGTATTGACGGTCAACCGCACCGGTTATGAATCCTCGCCGACCGGCAAAGGCGGCATTCAATTCTGGGGCCACACCTTCGCCACCGGTCCCCAGGGCGAGTTCCTGGCCCGGGCCAGCCATGACCGGAATGAGGCCTTGCTGGTCGATATCGACATGGACCGCGCGGAAGAAGTCCGCCGGATCTGGCCCTTTCTGCGCGACCGCCGGATCGACGCCTACGGCGACCTCACCCAGCGCTTCCGGGATCAGGACTGAGATTTCGCTCGCAGATAGTTCTGCCGCTTCGCCTCGGGAAATCGCTCGATGGCGTAGCGCAGCATCGTGCGCGGCATGACCGTGCAACGTGGCTGCAGGAAGGTTTCCAGAACCGACATGTTACGCTTGCCGATTTCGCGCAACATCCACCCGACCGCTTTGTGAATCAGGTCTTCCCTGTCGTGCAGCAACCGGTCGGCGATCGCCAGGGCGTCGTCAAATTCTCGGCGCCGGATAAACGCGAAGGTCGCCAGGATGGCGATGCGGCGCTCCCATAACGACTTCGCCCCGGCCAGCCGGACCAACGGACGCCGGGATCTCTCCATAAGATACCCGCCAACAATGTTCGGCGCAGATAGATCCACCAGATCCCAGTTATTGATCCGGCCGGTGCTGGCCAGATACAGCCTGAATATCCGGGCGCGGTCAGCCTCCGTGCCTTTATCGAACTGCCGGACGAGGATCAACAGCGCCAACAACCGCGCCTCGTGAATGGCGGAGGCCAGAAGCGAGCGGACAACCGGCTCCTCGGCCGTCCAGACTTCCTTAACCAGTTTGCGAATCTTCGGCACCTTGACGCCGGCAAAGACATCCCCCTCGCCATATTCGCCGGGCCCGGTCTTGAAAAACCTTTGCAGCACGGCGGCATCCTCCGGATCCGCCGCCTGCCAAAGTCGCGCCTGAATGTCTTTCCCGGTCATAAGGCCATCCGCCCGCCAAAGAAAAAGGCCGACAGGTGCACCGCACCCATCGGCCCTCATCAAGTCTCTGAAACTTGAACCGGTTTACCGGCGGAACGAGGAACGACCACCACGGTCGCCACCACGATCACCACCACGGCCACCGCCGCCGCCACCGCCGCCGAAGCCGCCACTGCGGCCACCACCGCGATCACCACCGCCGAACCCGCCGCCACCGCCGCCGCCAACGCGGGGCTCTTTCGGACGGGCTTCATTCACGACCAGCGCGCGGCCTTCCAGTTCCTGACCGTTCAGCGCGGCGATTGCCGACTGGGCTTCCTGATCGGAACCCATCTCGACAAATCCGAACCCTTTTGCACGACCAGTCATCCGGTCAATGATCACTTCAGCACTCTCGACCGTGCCGTGCGCCGAAAAAATCTGCGCCAGCCCGTCGTTCGTCACGCTGAAACTCAGGTTCCCAACATACAACTTCTTACCCATCTCGCGATCTCCTTAACTATTCTTGGATCCACTTCTTACTTTCCGGACCCTCTTTGGAAAGGGGTCAACCTATGACCCGAAGGAAGGACGATCGAAAATGGGGCTACGCTTTCGGCTTTTCCGTTGCATGTCGCCTCTACTGTTCGAGTACCAACCTTCCAGCAGGTTACTGGGTTCAAACCGGTATGTACAGCGTTTTTTAAGGTTTTTTAGACTGGGGTGAACCCCGCTCGGCCCCGCCGGGACAGATTCACGGATGGGATGTTTTGGGATTTGCCCTCCCAGGACGCCAGCGTCTTCAAGCGCAACCGGGAAGTCAGGCTCGAAAGCGACCGGGGGCACATATACGCCTATGCTTCGCCGGGACCATCCATAAGGAAGGATGCCCAACTCTGGGTTCTGACGCCCCCATCCCTTCCAGATGCCTCATCACCCACATCCGTTCGTCTTTCCCACAGGCGGTGTTCGGGCTCACGGGGACCGGAGGAATGGAGGGGAACTCTTGCGGCGGATTGTTTTCCATCTTATTACCTTTCAGGCATTGGCTTCTCGTTAATGTTCCTTCTCTATGCAGAAAAAAAAGCCCGGAGCCAATAATGGCATCCGGGCAACATTACTCCATTGACCGATACCGGCTTACCAGGTCTCCAGAACCTTGCCCTGCTTATCGGAAAACTTCCCGACAATGATCATCACGAAATCGATCAGGATCCAGATCCCGAGCCCTCCAAGCGTCACAATCTGCAGGATAGCGGTGCCGATCTTACCCACGTAGAACCTGTGTCCACCCAGACCGCCCAGGAAAAAGCACAACAATAACGCCACCGCCCTCTTTTTCTCGGATACTTCAGCCATTTCTCTGCTCCTTTATTACGTTCAGTTTCTGTTCCCGTCCCACCTATTGCTTAAGCAAACTGTTGAAAAGGTAACACCATTCATCACTCCGTCAATTCATCCCACACCCATCCTCGCCTAAGCTGAAGGCTCTTGCGTGCGGATGACATTTACACCCGAGATTCAGAATTGCGACACCCGCCTGTCGATATCG
>JBAXWO010000499.1:0-2640 GCA_037128375.1 bacterium | reverse complement strand
CAGGATGCAGGCTGAAGGTTTTTAGGCTGTAGACTGTTAGGAAATCCGTGGATTTTAACTTGTTTTGCCGCCCAGTCATTTTCGATATTTGGAGTCCGTCTTTATGCCGTCTTACCTAACCCGGCATGGCCGGAACCAAGATGAAGAGTTTTGAACAGAAGCTCGCAAAGCACGCAAAGGCGCCAGCGGCGGAATACGCCGCTGTCGCAGGATTTGTTTTGATTCGAAACCCTGGCATTTTCGCCGGAGGCGTAGATATGTCCCTCCTTCGCGGCCTTCGCGAGCTTCTGTTCAAAAATTCTTTTCTGCTCCAAATCCTTACCACAATTCGATTGATTCAATTCGTAAGGGACTAATGGCCTACAGCCTAAATCGCTTCAGCCTCGGCGTCCCCGTGGGACGCCAGTGAAAAGCGAATATGACTTTTCGAAAGGTGTGCGGGGTAAGTTCTTTCGGCCCAACGCCAAATTCAATGTGCCCGTCTATCTGGCTGGCAAGGTCCAACAGTTTGTCGAGCGCATTGCGGATCTCAAACGCACGGATGTCTCAGCCGTTGTTAACCGGCTGTTGCGGTCGGGCCTGGAATTGGTCGAAACGGCCAAATGACACGCGTGCAGCGGCCCGGTCTCCGATCGTGAAAAGCTTACCCCTTCCCCTCGGTTCTCAGGGATCCATGCTCCCCGCCTGCCGTGAGCAATCGATGAGCAAGAGGGAGGAAATTCTTGCCATTCTGAAAGGAATCCCCAACCAGCCACCGGCGACTCGCTAAAGATCGGGTTGACGCAGAGGGCGGTGGCGCCCATGCTGGGGGTACGAACGGGTGTGGAGGTGAGTTGTCAGTTCCGGAAACTGGCGCAGCTTCTTGAGTCGGACAAAGCGATGGAGGAAAGGCTGCGATGCATAGAGCGGCGGCTGGACAAGGAGCAGCGGCGATCAAAACGCTAAGTACTGATCTAAGGTGCCCCCGCCGCGCCGCATCTGCCTAATTCGTCGAAATAGCGAATCAAAAAGGCCTTATCCACATCCTTCAGTTTGACGCCATCCAAGCTATATGCAAACTGCTGGGCATACCGGATAGACCACTCTGCAGCGTGACCACTGACATTCCTAAGAAGGATAAACTTCGCGCAATTGCACCAGAATTCGTGTTCTTTATCCGTCATCTCAGATTGAGGCTTGATTGGATTCACAACTTTGATAGGATTTATGAAGGTAACGAATAACAAGCCTATAAACAACTTAAGCATAGACAGCAACCCAACCACATTAGACAGATCAACTCCGTCTAATAAACTGTTGGCAATGAGATGATGATGACCAGGAAACGAAAGATCCTCATGTGCATCGCGGCGGTGGTCGCGGTAGTCAGCGCGTTCATTGCCTACGCCGCGATGCAGGTTGAGTGTCCGTACTGCCACAACGCCGACGGAAACGTCAAAGGCAACTGCGTTCTGCGGCAGCGGACGGGTGGGTGTTCAGAGGATTACTACGGGCAACACCACAACAAGTCGAATTGCCCGTGGTGCGGCTCACGCGGGCACATGAGCCGAGTTGAAGCATGGATGGACTGAATTGCCAACAACACGCGGCAGGGTACGCTCGCAAGCTCGCGCCCCTGCGCGTGAACGTTCGGCTCACTCACGCGAATGAGCTTGATGTGCCACTCGGCCAGCGTCCCGTCGCGCAGCGTAACGCGGAATCCGATGGTGTCAGTGTTCATCCGCATCATCTCCGAGCAGAGAAACCGCTTGAGCATCCGGAGGTGAAAACGCCGAACCAGGCGTCGGAGGCTACCTTCATTCCTCGCTTCGCTCATCATTTCGGAGCCTCAACTTTCTCGTTCGACCCATGAAAATGAAGACGGGAGAGACTCATTGGCAGACTCGGAAAGCGGTCATCATCTATGCGATCAGTGCGTTCGTGGCCTTCGGCCTCCTTAACGGGACGGACCCGCTTTGCGGACTCAGATACATGCTCTTTGGCATCCTGTCCTTGGCATTCTGGCTCCGGGTAATTGTCGCCAAACTGACCCACGATCAAACCAATTCGGATTCGCTATGGTTGTGGTTGATGTTGATTGCTCCACCAGTGATCTTTCTGATTGGAGTCGCACAGATCATATGGATGTGAGAGAAGGGCCGGTCGAACAACAGGGTGGTGGGTATTCGCCGCCCGCTGCGCGGTCGTCGAATCCCACACCCTGAGCGTTCGGTGACAGAAGATGAAGACGAAAGTACTCATGGCCATCGGCCTCGCTGCCTTGTGCGGATGTACAACCTCCCCTCATCAACGCCAAGCCGTGACTGTAGTCGAGACATCGCTGAACGACCAGGAACCAGTGCTCATGCCATCTTGTTTCCGGTTGGTGCATGCCATGAAAGTGACATGGGACAATGAGCAATCTCAACGGATGCATGAGGGTTGGCACCGGTTGACCCTGTACAACTCAGAGATGAAAGAGATCGCGCACACTCACTATTCGTGTCATTATGGAATGGATGTGAATGCTGTGGATCTTGACGGCGACAGCATTCCGGAATTTGTCGTGTCTTTGCACATCGGTCCCGCGACGGGTCCGGCCATTCGGGAACTCAAGGTTCTTCGTTTGCGCGGTAGTTTCCTGGAGGAACTCGTGTCGGT
>JBAXWO010000498.1:0-2649 GCA_037128375.1 bacterium | reverse complement strand
AGTAACGCGATCTGCACCTCAGATGAACCCGTATCTTTGTCATGCTTCTGAAACGCCTTCTGAATTGTGCTCTTAGCTTGAGGATCCATACTTTATCTCAGCCCTATGCCCTTTCTGTCTCTTCTCGTACCTTCTTTTTTGGGGGCACTATAGTATCGCTGTGCCACACTTGTAAAGTCTTGTTCCAAAGTTTCTTCGCCAGCGGGGAGGCGAGCAGGCGCCTGGCGGCGAGCACGTCCCGGCGGATCTGGCGGACAAGCGCCTGAGTGGAAGGATAGAATCGTTCGGCGCGGATACGGGCGATGAAGAAGACCTCGATCGTCCGGCCATAGAGCCGCAGGTTTGCATCCAGAAGATGCACCTCGAGAATGGGTTCCGACAGGCTTTTAAGCGTGGGATGAACCCCGAAGCTGGCGACACCGGCGTAGGCGCGACGATGGATCAGGGCTTGCACGGCGTAGACGCCGACAGGCGGACGGACTTCGTTATGGGCATCGAGGTTGGCCGTTGGATAGCCGAGCTGGCGCCCGATGCCGTTTCCGTGGGTCACGGTGCCGAGAATGCTGAACGGTCGTCCGAGCAGCCTGGCCGCTGTGGCCAGGTCACCCTTCGAGATGGCTTCCCGAATCCGGGTGCTCGAAACGAGGATGGCCCGACGCTGGACGAGGGCGACCCTGGAAACCCGGATGCCGCGAGCGCGGGCCCATGCGGTGAGCAGGGCGGTATCGCCTTTTCCCTCGCGTCCGAAGCGCCAGTCTTCGCCGATAAAGAGGTGGGCGAGCGAAGGGATCGCCTTTTCAAGGCGGGCTAAGAACGTTTCCGCCGGGGTGGCGGCGAACGTGCGGGTGAAGGGAATGAGGAGGCATCCATCCATCCCGAAGCGGCGCATCAGGTCGAGCTTGTGGGGGGTGGCCGTGAGGATACGTGGCGCCGATGTCGGTCGAATGACCTTAAGCGGGTGTGGATCGAAGGTCATGGCCCACGCCTGCCCGTGGATTTTTGCGGCGCAATCAAGGGCGCGGCGCAAAACCCGCTGGTGGCCGGAGTGCAGGCCGTCGAAAAAACCCACGGCGAGACAGACCGGCGCCCTGATCGCGCGCATATCGGACAGCTGGCGGATCGTTTTCATGGACGTCTCTACCCGGAACTGGGCGTGCTGGGCGGCAGACCCATGAAGGCGTGAAGGGGAATCACGACGTCGAGAAGTTGTATCTGCTGCAGGGCCAGGAGTTTGTCGAGCGGGATGGCCCGGTTCACATGGAGTTCCCCTGATTCCGTGCGCCGCAGCTGTTCGAGATGCGCGCCGCAGCCGAGGGATTCGCCGATGTCGTGGCAGATGGTCCGGACGTAGGTCCCCTTGGTGCAACGCAGGACGAAAGAAGCCCGGGGCGGGGTGAAGTCAGTCAGTCGCATTTCATAGAGGTGGATCAGGCGCGGTTGGCGTTCGACTTCCTGGCCGCGGCGGGCGAGTTTGTAGAGCGGGACGCCTCCGATTTTGATGGCCGAAACCATGGGCGGCGTCTGGTACATGTCGCCGCGAAACCGCGCCATCTCGGCTGTCAAACGTTCCAGGGTCACGCCGGAGGGGTCGGCCTCCCTGATGATGTTTCCGTCCGCGTCCTGGGAGTCGGTGGATATTCCCAGGCGCAGGGTGCCTTCATAGGTTTTGTCCGATGACATAAACTTCGCCGACAGCCGGGTTCCGCGCCCGAGCAGGATGATCAGTAATCCGGTGGCGGCGGGATCGAGGGTGCCGCCATGCCCCACTTTCTTGAGATGAAAATGGCGGCGGATCCGGTCCACCAGGTCGTGGGACGTCGGGCCGGCGGGCTTGTCCACGAGCAGGATCCCGTCAAACGGGTCGGTAGGGTTCATGAAGGGGGCGTCTCCTCATCGGGCGGGGATGGCAGGGTGGAGAGAATGGACAGGACATGATCGCCGCTCGCGATCGATTCATCCAGAATGAAGTGCAGTTTCGGGGTGTACTTCAGGACGACATGCTCGGCGATTTCATGCTGGATGACGCCGTGCATGTGCTGGAGGCGTGCCAGCATCCGGCGGCGGTCCTCTTCATGCCCCCGGATCGAAACGAGCACGCGCGCGGCGCGCAGGTCGCAACTGGTGATGACATGGGTGACCGTGACGGCGGCCAGGTCGAACGTCGAGCGGTCGATCAGGCGATATAGCGCCGCCCCGATCTCACGACGGAGAAGTTCGTTGACTCTGGTCAAGCGATCGATCTTCATGAGTCGCAGGGCCCGCCTTTACAGGGTCTGGGCGATTCGTTCCACTTCGAAGAATTCGAGGATGTCGCCTTCAGCGTAAGCCGAGTAATTTTCCAGGCGAATGCCGCATTCCTGGCTTTCCTTGACTTCGCTGACGTCGTTCTGGAAACGCCGCAGTGAATTGACAACGCCTTCGAAGAGGACGCTTCCGGCGCGTTTGACGCGCGCCTTGCAGCGCGACGAGATCCGGCCATCCGTACACATGCAACCCGCGATGACGCTGCCCTTGGAAATGGTGAACACCTGCTTGATCTCCGCGTGGCCGATGACCTTCTCCCGCAGCAAGGGGGTAAGCAGTCCCGTCATGCCGTCGCGAACCTGATCGATCAGTTCATAGATAATGCTGTGAAGGCGGATTTCGACG
>JBAXWO010000497.1:0-2650 GCA_037128375.1 bacterium | reverse complement strand
CGTAATCTCCTGCCCCAGAGAGGATTATGATTAAGATTACGATTAAGATTACGAACGATTCCAAAACATCAGCTCTACACGCTGGGCGTGGCGGTGTTGTGCCGGAATTCTATTTCGCCGCGCGCCAGAAGGTTATCATTGAGGAACACCTGGCCTTCGATGGTTCCGCCGTCGCTGGAAGGCGCCGTCTTGAAGACGCGGGTGCTCAAGGTGTCGCCGACATGGGCCGACCCGAGGATCTCCACATTGCGGGCGCCGAGCAGATAGCCTTCAGGACCGGTCTCGGCAGGGTTCCTGCGGGTGTGCCGGAATCCGTTCAAGGCGGCGGCGGATTGCGCGATGATCTCCAGGTAGGCCGATTCATCGAGCTCGCCGTTCGCGTCAACGAAAAGGTTATCCTGACGGAGGGTGGTTTCCACTGTGGCCACCCGCTCGCCCACGGACAATAGCCGGTCGATCATCTGAGTCGGGATGCCATGGGGAATCAGTCCGGTCACCGGGGCGGGGAGGGTCAGGATATCCTTCTCGCGTCCCTCGTTGCGCCAGCAAAGCGGGTCGGAGGCGAGATAATCACCGGTAAGCTGGTAGGCGGCGCCACGGCACCCGTAGCAGATGGCCGCCTTTTCGCAGGCGCCGCAGGGCCCCCGGATGGTTTCGGTATAGCGGCGCAAGTCCTGGATCACCTCGCTGTCGCGCAGGATATCGGCCAGTTTGCGCTCGCGGACGTTGCCGACGGCGAGGGTGACCCCCACGCAGGGGGTTACCGAGCCGAAGGCATTAACCAGGCATGAGAATTGGTGGCGCAGGCAGCGGTCACCCACGAGCGGTGGTTGGGGGTCCCATTCCGTGCCATAGCGGGTCCGGTCGATTTCGGAAAGTTCACGGAAGACTTTGTGCAGGGTGGGCAGGTCGACTTCCAGTCCATTGTGGTCGCGGGCGTTGCCCTGCGGGGTGATGATCTCGAAATACGGGGTGATTTTCCGGTCACGGAGCCACTGCCACATGTGCGTGATTTCCGGCAGGTTCTGTCTGCAGATGATCGTGCTGACGGCCATCAGGTGTTCCTCGCCGGGGTAGCCGGCGGCGACGAGGTTGCGGTAGGCTTCCTGGATGATTTGGTAGGCGCCCTTCACGCCGGCCAGTTCATCCTGAATGCGCTCATCAAAACTGTTCATTTTCAGAACGACCTGAATGCCCATCTCGCGAAGCCGGCGGGCGGCATCCGGCGTCATGCTGGTGCCATTGGTGAACATCTCGGCGGTCATGCCCAGCCCGCGGATGTAGGTGAGCATGTCCATGATAAGCGGATAGATCATGGGCTCACCACCGAGGACGATGATCTTTCTCGCGCCCAGATCCCTGGCCTGCAGAAGGGTGCTGCGGATCTCTTCCGGAGTGAGTTCGCGGGATGTGTCGGCGGCCTGCTCGACGTAGCAGTACTGGCAGCGGAAATTACACCGCAGGCTGAGTTCGATTTCCATCGAGAGCAGTCGTCCGTTACGGGCGGCCGTTTCGATGTCTTCGCGGGTAAACTCCGCGCCGATCATGGAACTGTGACAACTCACAAAGGTTTTCTCCTGTCGAAGACCCGGATGGGTTTTCGCGACTCGGGCGAGTGGACATGATGCCGGACCTTATCCTCGGGGTCAATGGAGATGAGAGGGGTGACCCTTAACCGGGCCTGTAAGCGCTCGCGCACGCTTTCGAGCGGAGGCTGGCCGGGATGGGCTCCGAGGTGGATGATCAATTCGTCGGAGAGGTCGTCATGGCTGCTGATTTCCAGATAGTAATCGCCGAGATTCGGGATCTCATCCAAGGCGGCGAAGACGGCTTGGGGATAGAGCGTGGTGCCGCGGATCTTCATCATCTGCTGTTGGCGGCCCAGGATCGGACCCAGACGGGGTGAGAGGCGCCCGCAGGGGCAGGGGGCGGTCATTATAAAACCGATGTCGCCGGTCCGGAACCGCAGCAGTGGCATGCCCTCGATGGCCAGGGGGGTCAGTACGATCTCGCCCGGCATGCCGGGCGGCACGGGCCGGTTGTCGTCATCGAGGATTTCAAGGATGCCCAGGTCGGGATGTAGATGGCCGCCCTGGAGCGCGGTGCATTCGCAAAACGAGGTGATGCATTCCGAGGAAGCGTAGGTTGAGTGGACATCGGCATTCCAGAGGGCGCGCAGGTCGGCGCCGAGTTTCAGGGGCGCCATATCCGGGCCGCGTACCGGCTCCCCGATGCAGACGAGTTTCCTGACGGAGGTTCGTCCGGCGTCCATCCCGTGTTCGTTGAGAAACAGCGCCAGCTTGCGCAGGAAGGAGGGAACGCCCACCAGGATGGTCGGTTTTATGGACTTGATGATTTCGAAATGGCTGGCGAGCGTGCCATGCCCGTTGCGGATCGCGGCCGCACCCCGTGCGCGGATTCCCAGGAAATACGCCAGGCCCGCCACGAAACAGCGGTCCATGGTGCAGGTCAGCAGCACGACGTCGCCGGCGTTGATGCCGCAGGAGGCGAACGAAGTCTCCTCGTTGTAACTCAGCCGTTGGAGATCCCGTTCGGTATACATCACCTGGGTCGGCCGTCCGGTGGTGCCGGAGGAGAGGACGATATCGACGATCGCCTCGGCGGGGACCGCCAGGAACTCGCTGTTGTT
>JBAXWO010000496.1:0-2655 GCA_037128375.1 bacterium | reverse complement strand
CTCGACCGGCCGCACCTGGGACTTTCGTTCCGGCTGCTCGTGCCGCTCACGAGCAAGGATCCCGTGGACAAGGCCTTTGCCAAGCGCATGGGACGGCCCCAGGCCCAGATCCGCAACAACGAGGTGCACGGCGAACAGCAGAAGCTGACCAGCTTGACCGTGGCGCCGGACAACCAATCCGCCGTGTTCGTCTGGGACAACCTCACCTCCACCCGCGGCGGCAAGCTGCCGATCAAGGTGACGATCCAGGTGGAGCTCACCGCCCGGCAGGCGATCTACCGTATGCAGATCGAGAACCGATCGAAGCACACCGTCGAGAATGTCTACTGCCCGTATTTCGGCGATGTGCAGCATCCGGCCGGTAGCGAGAACTTCGAGGCGTTCAACAGCAACTATGGCACGGCATGGGCATCGAATCTCTGGCCCACTTTCCGCAATAACCGCGGCTATTTCGGCGCGGACTATCCGATTCAGGTCAGAGAGGCACACCCCACCGCGCCGTTCATCCTCCTGAAGACTCCCACGCGCGGCGTCTATATCGGGACGTTTTCCAACAGTTTCGAGTTCTTCACATGGGTCTCGGAACTTCGCCCCGGCTACGAATACTGGGACGAGGAATCCGTGCCGGTCGAAAAGACCATTGGCGGCAAGGATGTTGCCACCCGGTTCGCGGTTGTGCATACGCCGTTCATCCTGCCGGGCGAGACCCGTGCGCTTACACCGATGGCGCTGGAGTCCTATGAGGGGACCTGGCACAAGGGCGCGGATATTTACACCGCCTGGCGCAAGACCTGGATGAAACCGGCCGTCGCACCCGCCTGGGCGCGCGAACCGCACGCTTGGATCCAGCTCCAAATCAATTCGCCCGAAGATGAACTCCGCATCCGTTTCAAGGACCTCCCGAAGGTCGGGCGCGAATGCGCGCGGCACGGCGTCAAGGCCATCCAGCTCGTGGGCTGGAACGATGGCGGACAGGACCAGGGCAATCCCTCGCATAATCCGGATCCGCGGCTCGGGACCTTTGCCGAACTGAAGACGGCTATCGCCACAATCCATGCGATGGGCGTCAAGGTCGTCCTGTTCGCGAAGTTCACATGGAGCGACCGCGCCACGCCGGCATTCCGGAAGGACTTGATCCGCATGGCCATCAAGGACCCGTACGGCGATCACTACTGGGCGAACGGCTACCAATACCAGACAGCCACGCAGTTCCTGGACATCAACACCAAGCGGCTGATCCCGATGTGCATGCAGAGCGAGGAGTACCTGAAGTTCTGCGAAAAGGAGTTCCAGAAGACCGTGGACCTTGGCGCGGCCGGCATTCTCTACGACGAATGCCAACATCACGGGCTCACCGCGCTCTGCTTCGATCCGCACCACGGTCATCGTCCGGGCGCGCCGGTCTACGCGAATGATCTGTTTCTGATTCAGCGCTTTGCCAAGAGGTTGGGAAAGAAGGCGTCGGAGTTCATCTTCGCGGGCGAAGGCTGCTACGACTGGGAAATGGAGGCCTATAGCGTCTCCTACTACCGGAGCCACTGGAAGAACTACCTGCCGGTGGGACGGTATCTCCTGCCGCACAGCCAGTTCATGACGGCAGTGGCCGGGTTCAACGATCGGAACGTCATTAATCAGTGTCTGATGTTCCGGGAAATCATCAGCTACGAGCCGTACAACTTCAAGGGCCGTCTGGACGACTTCCCGCTGACCCTGGCGTACGGCAAGAAAATGGATGCGTTGCGTACGCAGTTACGCGACTATTTCTGGGACGGCGAGTTCCGGCACACCGTGGGCGCCAAGGTCACGGTAAAAGGCAAACCCCACGAGATGTACGGCGTGTTCCGCCATGCCAAGTCCGGCAAGGCGGGGCTGGTGATCGTCAATGAAGGCAAGGAGGCGCTTACCGTGAAGGCCGTACTGGAAGACGGCGGGAAACTGGCCAAGTACCGGCTGGTGGACGACCCGAAATGGAAGTCGGCCAAGGCCATCGTGATCCCGCCGCGGTCGGCGGCGGTGGTGGTGTAGGCGGGAGGAATCGTCTCGAATGTCGGAATTGGAAGGTCTCGACTGCTATCGACAGCAATCGATAGCAGTCGACAAAAGGAAAAAGGCAACCATGACCAACAAAGAGCGCATCATTAAGACCCTACTCTGCGAGCAGACCGACCGGGCGCCATTTCCAGGATGGCTCGGTTTTCACCCCTGGGGCGAGACCATCGCACGCTGGAAGAAGGAGTCCGGCATCGCCGATCTGAATGTGGCTGCCTATTTCGACTTTGAGCCGTTCTTCCATGGCGCGCCAGTGCACATGGGGCCGCTCCCGGGCTTTGAGTCGAAAGTGCTCGAGGAAACAGAGGAATTCGTGATCAGCCTGGACTGGCGCGGCATGGTCGTGCGCAACCGCCGCGACGGCGGCTCCATGCCGGAGTTCATGAGCTACCCGATCAAGACACCAGCCGACTGGGCCAAATACAAGGCGGAACGCCTCCAACCCCGCGTCGCAGAACGGCTGCCGGAACTGAAACAGTTCGTCGCCAACATGGCCACAGTCGATGCGCCGGTTCAACTCGGCAGCTTCCCGTGGGGGATGTTCGGCACGGCGCGCGACATGATGGGCGCCGAGGAACTCCTCGTGGCGTTCTACGACGAGCCCGA
>JBAXWO010000495.1:0-2671 GCA_037128375.1 bacterium | reverse complement strand
GTCAGGATTGGGCCAGGGCCGATTACGCACGCATCCGGACGGAGGCCCGCCAAGGCAAGGGTAACGGCCGCCTGGCCGCATTCCTATTCGCACTGGACGGCGATCCAGCCTACGTGCCCGCCGTGCAGAACTGGTTGCTGGACCTGTTCGGTAAGAAGGGCGCCCGTGTAGGACATGCTCGGGAAGCGCTGGCCGATCCCGAGTTCTTTCGGGGCGGGGCCCCCCATCTGGGAGATGTCTTTTACGACACGGATTTCAGCCCCTATGTCGCATTTGACTGGGTGTACGAGGGTCTGGAACCCGAGGCGCGCGAGACGATTCGGGAGGGCATCGCCACCGCCATGCGCTATAAGATGCGGTGCATGGACCGCTGGACGCAGACCCCAAACCTGGTGCTCAAACCCACCTCCATCGTCGCCTTGGCCGGGCTCGCCATCCAGGATCAGGAGGCGATCAACTGGGGTTTTCACCGCAAGCCTGAGTCTGACATCGGCGGGTATTTCCCGGTGCTGAACAACATCCTGATGGATGGCGGCGCCTGGCACGAGTCCCCCATTTATCCCATTGTCCACACCGATTTCTATTGCATGGCCATCGTCTCCCGCTATCGGGCGCTCTATGACGGCAAGGACTGGTGGGGCAGCCCGGCGCCGAAGGGCGGAAGCCCGAAGGGGTTGATGGACTACTACCTCGACACGGCCTATCCCATCGAGCGCACCGGCCACGGCCCCGGCCAGATTCGGGTCGTCACCTACGGCGATGGCGCGACCTCCGCCGGAGGCGACCTGTTTCTGGCCAATCTGGCCGGCCCGGGGATCGATATGGCCCCGGCACTTGTCGCGGCGTACGATGTCTCCGGCGATCCGCGCCTGGCACCGTTTATCGCGATGATTCCGGACTACAAACCCGCGCTGGCGGACCGGCGTCCGCTGCCGAAGACGATCGCGTTCCCTGCCGCACCTTCGAAGATCTGGCCCGACTACGGGCTGGCGATCCTGCGCGCGGAGGAGTCCCCGTCCTACTGGACGAACGACGCGCCGGTGGTTTTTCAACTGATGACCCAGGCATACGGGCACGACCATCGCGACAAATTCAGCATTACCTTTCACGGGGCCGGCCGCCTGCTTTATCCGGATTACAACGCCATGCAGTACGAGAATCCCAACATCGGCTGGTCGCGGAACACCATCGCCCACAACACCCTGATGGTTGACGAAAGGGATACGTGGGATGCGCAGCCATCGGCCATTCGGCACGACTTCGCCCCGGAGGTAAAATACCTGGCAACGTCGGCCTCCGGCGTCTTTGAGGGGGTTGACCAGACGCGTGTATTGCTGCTGACCCGCGAGTACCTGCTGGACGTGTTTCACGCGGGCAGCCCCACGCCCCGCATCTACGACTATCTACTGCATAGCTTCGGCGCCCCGCGGCCGGTCCGCCCCGAACTGTTCAAGTCTTCGTCGGAACTGGATGGGCGGTTCTGGCTGGTGAGCGACCGCCAGGCCATGAAAACCGACAAGGCGTGGGCGCTGGACTTCGTGGTCCGGGAGGCGCAGGGCAGTCGCAGGGGCAAGTTCGGCCCCGAGTGGTACGACCACACCGCCGCCGTCCGCGTCACGATGGCGGCTGAGCCCGACACGCTGGTTACCCACGGCATTACCGGTGTCGAACTGGAAAAGCGGGAGAAACGGCCCTGCGACACATTGGGCATGCTGATTGCGAGGCGGGCTGCCGTCCGCCAGACGGTCTTTGTGGCGACCCACGAGCCGTATGCCAACGCGGCTGTGCCGCAGATCACCGCCGTGACGACGTTGGTGCGATCCGACCGGGCCATGCTGGTGCGCGTGGACGCCGCGAACTACACCGACTACGCTGCCGTCTCCTTCGGACCGCAGCCTGACGCGCCGGAGCACGTGCTGGTGGCCGACGACGAAGTGAAGACGAGCGGCGCGTTCAAGGATTACGGTTACCTGCGGGTGAACCGCGATGGTTCCATGGTCGCTCGCGGAGGGTGGACGGGGCTGCGCTTCTCCGCGACGAACAGCGTGCTAATTCTTAATGGAAAACCCGTGCCAGCCACCCTGAAAGACGGATGCCTGACCTATGGCGCCATTCCGTCAGTCAGCGCTCAGTCGCCTGTCGACGGGGTGGAATGCCCGCTTGCCATCGAAATCGCTCCCCCGACGGCACGACTGGCGCCGGCAGAACGTCGCACGCTGACCTTCACGGTGAAGAACACTCTGAAGGAGAAAGTGTCCGGTTCGCTCACATTCGATCTGCCTGCCGGCGTCACCGTCGATCCGGCCGCGCCCGCGTTCCCGCCGCTTCGGCCCGGGAAAACGGCACGGTTGCCTGTGACCTTTATTGCGGAAGAGGGAGTCAAAGCGGGGCCTATGATCGTCCCGTATCACGTCACCTACCACCTGGCGAACGCCGCGCCGGTCACCACAGCCGCCCTGCCGATCGCCCTGACGGTCGGCCCGGTACTGCACGCCGTTTATCAGCATCCGAAAACGAACGTCTTTCAAGTGGACGCGCCACGGTATACGATTCGGCATGACATGTTCAGCGGCCTTTGCCGCTATCTGGCCGATGACGGGGACAACGTGCGTCTGGACGGCGATCCGCTTTTCACCTTCAGCGACGGGAAAAGGGAGGTTCTATTTCCGGG
>JBAXWO010000494.1:0-2674 GCA_037128375.1 bacterium | reverse complement strand
GTTCAGTCCGGTAAACATGCGCGAATCGTCACGCGTTTCCCTCCGGAACCCAATGGCTATCTTCATATCGGTCACGCCAAGGCCATCTGCATTGATTTCGGCACCGCCCAGGAATTCGGCGGCGAATGCCATCTCCGCATGGACGACACCAACCCGGCCAAGGAAACCATGGAATACGTGGACAGCATCAAGCATGACGTCCACTGGCTGGGTTTCGACTGGGGCCGTCACTTCTATTTCTCCGCCGACTACTTCGAGCGCATGTACGAATGCGCCCGCGAACTCATCCGCAACGGCAAGGCCTACGTCTGCGAACTCACCTCCGAACAGTGGAAGGACTATCGCGGCATTCCCACCCAGCCCGGCAAGGAAAGCCCCTTCCGGAATCGCCCCGTGGACGAGAGTCTCGATCTCTTCGCCCGGATGCGCGCGGGCGAATTCGCCGACGGCACCCTTTGCGTGCGGGCCAGGATTGACATGACGTCGCCCAACCTGCACCTGCGCGACCCGGTGCTCTATCGCATTATGCGGGCCTCCCATTATCGCACCGGGGACCAGTGGTGCCTCTACCCCATGTATGACTACGCGCATCCGCTGGAGGACGCCTTCGAGGGGATCACCCACTCCCTCTGCACGCTGGAGTTCGAGGTGCACCGTCCACTCTACGACTGGGTTCTGGAAAACCTGTCTTTCGAGAAACCGCCGCGCCAGATCGAATTTGCCCGGCTCAATATCACCTATACCGTCCTGAGCAAACGCAAACTGCTGGAGTTGGTGCGTGACGGTCACGTCCAGGGCTGGGACGATCCCCGCATGCCCACGCTGGCCGGCCTGCGCCGGCGGGGCTTTACGCCTTCCGCCATCCGCAGTTTCTGTAAACGGGTCGGCGTCACCAAGTTCGACAGTTTCACCGATATCGCCCTGCTCGAATTCTGCATCCGGGAGGAACTCAACCTGACCGCCCCCCGGTTCATGGCCGTTCTCGACCCCGTGAAAGTGGTCATCGAAAACTATCCCGAAAACGAGGTGACCTGGATCGACGCGGTGAACAATCCGGAGGACCCCTCGGCCGGCACGCGCCAGATCCCCTTTTCGCGGGAACTCTACATTGAACGCGCGGACTTTCGCGAGGACTCGCCCAAGAAGTATTTCCGGCTCGCCCCGGGCAAGGAGGTCCGTCTGCGCTACGGATATTTCATCACCTGCACCGGATTCACGCGCGACGAGGCGACCGGCCAGGTTAAGGAGATCCGCTGCACCTACGACCCCGCGACCCGCGGGGGCAATGCGCCGGATGGCCGCAAGGTCAAGGGAACGATTCACTGGGTCTCCGCCGCGGAGGCGGTTCCCGCCACCGTGCGGATCTATGATCGCCTGTTTAAGGTTGAACACCCCGACGAGGTGCCGGAAGGCGTGGACTACAAAACAAACCTCAATCCGGACTCCCTTAAGATCGTCCAGGCGTTGCTCGAGCCCGCCCTGGCCCGTCTGCCGCGGGAGACCCGCTGCCAGTTCGAACGGAGGGGGTACTTCATGGTGGATCCGCTGGACTCCACTCCCGATAGGCCCGTCTTCAACCAAATCGTGCCCTTGAAGGATTCCTGGGCCAAAACCGAGGCCCCCGCACCATGACTTTGACGCTGCAACTCAAACCCGGACGCGATATTCCCATTACCCGCGGCCACCCGTGGATCATGTCCGGCGCCATTGCCTCGACCAGGGGGGATGCCTCGCTTGATGAAGCCGATATCCTCGCGGCGGACGGATCCTTTCTGGCGCGTGCCACGGTGCACCCCTCCTCGGAGATACGGGCCCGCGTTTTTTCCACATCACAGGAAGACCGCCTCGATGCCGACGGCATTCGCGCCAGGCTGACCCTTGCCATCGAGCGGCGCAACCGATGGATGCCCTCCGGGCCGGATGGTGCCGTGCGGCTTGTCTTTTCAGAAAGCGACGGTCTTCCCGGTCTGATCATTGACCGCTTCGCCCAGGTCATCGTCCTCCAGAGGCTCACGGCGCCATGGGAAAGCCGGCGTGAAGCGCTGGTAACCGCCCTGGTGGACCTGCTGAAACCCCGCACCATCTGGGAACGTTCCGATGTGGATGTCCGCCGGCATGAGGAACTGGAACCGCGGAAGGGACTGCTGTGGGGGCAGCCCCTCAGCGCGCCCCAGCCCTTCAAGGAAAATGCCTGGCAGTTTCTGGCTGATGTCGAAAGCGGGCACAAAACCGGTTTTTACCTCGACCAGCGCGCCAACCGTCAAAAACTCGCCACGTGGACCCGCCGCCTGGGCAAGCCGCAGGTGCTCAATGTGTTCGCCTACACTGATTCGATGGGCATCTGTGCCCTGCAGGCCGGCGCCGGGCATCTGGTTTCGATCGACTCCTCCACGGCGGCACGCGACCTGGCCCACCGACAATACGCACTCAATCCGGACTGCGATTCCTCCCGTCGCGACTATCGCATCGGCGACGCCTTTGAAACCCTGCGCACCCTGCGCGACGAAAAGGCCCGGTTCGACATCATCGTACTGGATCCGCCCCGGCTCGTGACCCGTAAGGATAGAATGCAGCAGGGACTGAGAGCCTACAAAGACATCAACCTGCTGGCCTGCCAACTGGTGAAACCCGGCGGCGTGGTCTTCAGCTTCTCGTGCAGCGGACTGGTCACGCG
>JBAXWO010000493.1:0-2675 GCA_037128375.1 bacterium | reverse complement strand
GGCCCTGGACCATTACGCCCAGGCTCTGGTTGTCGAAAGAACGTTATCCGCTTACCGGACCGTCCTCGCCACATCCGTGGAGGAAACTGAATGAGAACGGTATTGGTGACCGGCGCTTCCGGATTCATTGGTCGGGCGCTTTGTTCGCGGCTGGTGGCGTGCGGCGTGCGGGCGGCGGGAACCGTGCGGGCCTCATCGACGGCTGCGCGTTTGCCGCCCGGCGTCAAGCCGGTGGTTACCGGAACGATTGACCCCGCCACGGATTGGGCGGCAGCCTTGTCCGGTGTTGACACGGTGGTTCATCTGGCGGCGCGGGTCCACGTCATGCACGACCGCGCAATCGACCCTGTGGAGGCCTATCGGCAGGCGAATACCCTCACCACGGATGCCCTGGCTCGCCAGGCGGCGAAACGTGTTCGTCGGCTGGTGTTTCTCAGTTCGGCCAAGGTGAACGGTGAAGGCCGTTCAACCCCTTACACCGAATCTGACACACCTGCACCGGAAGACCCCTACGGAATCAGCAAGTGGCAAGCCGAATCCAATCTACGCCAAACGGCCCGGGAAACCGGATTGGAAGTCGTGATCATCCGCCCGCCACTTGTCTATGGACCGGAAGTGAAGGCCAATTTCCATCAGTTGTTGAGAATGGTCAACTGCGGCCTACCCCTGCCCTTTGCGCAAGTCCGCAATGCGCGCAGCCTCGTCTTCGTCGGCAATCTGGTGGATGCCATCTGCACCTGCGCCACTCACCCTAAGGCGGCCGGTCAAACCTTCTTCGTCCGGGATGGGGAGGACGTCTCCACACCGGAGCTGATCCGCCGCATGGCAACCGCCCTCGAAAGACCAGCCCATCTCTTCTCTGTTCCGCCCCCACTGTTACGCTTGATGGGGGCCCTGACGGGCCGGACAGTCGCCCTCGAGCGACTGCTCGGATCCCTCTCCATCGATGACGCCCTGATCCGGCGGGAACTGGGGTGGGCACCCCCGTTTACCATGGCCCAAGGCCTGAAGGAAACGGCCGTCTGGTTCCAGCAGTCTCAGGCCCGCAAAACAGAGGTGTCTTCATGTTCATAAGCACGAAACGCATGATCGATGTTGTCCTGGTCCTCTGCGCCGTAGCGGTCCTCTGGCTGCCCATACTGATTGTCGCCGTTCTGGTCAAACTGACCTCGCGCGGGCCGGTTCTCTACTGGTCTGACCGGGTAGGGGTGAACAACACCATCTTCAAGATGCCCAAGTTCAGAACCATGAGAATCAATACGCCCGTTGTGGCAACGCACCTGCTGAAAAACCCTGATCACTACTTGACTCCCATTGGACGTTTCCTGCGAAAGTCCAGTCTTGATGAACTGCCCCAGTTGTTCAGCATTTGGGCCGGACATATGAGTTTCGTCGGGCCCCGCCCCGCCCTGTACAACCAGGATGACCTGATTGCTCTGCGAACGGAGAAAGGCGTTCACGCCCTGGTCCCCGGACTGACTGGCTGGGCGCAGATCAATGGGAGGGATGAATTGCCCATCCCTGTCAAAGTGCAATATGACGAGTATTATCTAAAGCATCGTTCGTCGTCGCTGGACATGCTGATCCTCTTCAGGACTGCATTTAAAGTCCTTCGAAAAGAAGGCGTTTCCCACTAAGCGCAGCTAAATACGTTGAAACGCGAGAGTGGATTCTCTACATAGCAGGCACGGGAATAGCCTTGGAGGCTCCTCCCCGGATCAACGGACCTTTGCGGAAATACGCACAATGTGGCGACAATTCAAAAACCCAAAGTGCTACCTCATAGTAGCGGCCGACGGGATGCTTTTTTCCACCGCCCTGCTCCTCGCCTTTTTGTTGCGCCTGGAGTTCAGCCTTCCGCCCCTTTATGCCCAACAGGTTACGACGTTGCTGCCCATGACTGTGGCCATCAAGGTGGGTGTCTTCTTCGCACTGGGGGCGTACCGGGGCATGTGGCGATACACCAGCCTGAAGGACATCGTCACCCTCCTGTACGCCACCTGCCTCTCGACGCTCCTGATCGTCTCATGGCTGGTTTTCCGTCAGCGGTTTGAGGACTATTCCCGCGCGATCATCCTGCTGGACGGCGTGCTGACGTTCCTTCTGACCGCTGGGTTGCGCGCCGCCATCCGCAACGCCGGCCCGGTGCCGCCGCAGGTCCGCACCCGGATCGCCCGCAACATCGTGTGGGAGGGCGCTCCGGAATGGCTCGGGTACCACATGACCAAAGACAAATCGGCGTGGGTGATCGGCGACAACCTCACCGGCACCGACCCGCTGTTCGGCGAGCATTTCGAAGCGCGCTACCGCGAACTGCGCCGGCAGATCGCGCTCGTGTTGCAGGAGCCGTTTCTCTTTCCGCTGAGCATTGCGGAAAACATCTCCTACGGCCGGCCCGACGCCACCGACGAAGAGGTGGAGGAGGCCGCGCGTGCCGCCGAGGCCGACGGCTTCATCCGCGGCCTGGCCGAGGGCTACGACACTCTGGTGGGCCAGCGCGGGGTGAACCTCTCCGGCGGCCAGAAGCAGCGCATCGCCATCGCACGGGCGCTGCTGGTGCGTCCCGCCCTGCTCATCATGGACGACAGCACCAGCGCGGTGGACGTGCGGACGGAAGCGCGCATCCGCCAGAACCTGGCCGCCTCCGCCGGGGGGCAGTCGCGCCTGATCGTGGC
>JBAXWO010000492.1:0-2676 GCA_037128375.1 bacterium | reverse complement strand
GCATGACCGGGCGAAAGCAATCCCTCAGCCATGAACTTCTTCAATTCGCCCGGAAGCCCCAGAAGGCGCAAGGCATTCGCCACCGACGCGCGCGCCTTGTTGACCCGGCGGGAAATTTCGTCCTGCGTCAGGCCGAACTTATCGACCAGGGCCTGGTAGCCTTCCGCTTCCTCGATGACGTTAAGGTCGGCGCGCTGCAGGTTTTCAACCAGGGCCAGTTCCAAGGCCTTCCGGTCATCGGCCTCGATCACCCGCACGGGCACCTGCGTCAATCCGGATTCCTGTGCCGCCCGCCAACGCCTTTCGCCGGCAATCAATTCATAGCCGTCATCGACCTGCCTGACGAGCAGGGGCTCAAGGACGCCGTGTTCACGTATGGAGGCCGCGAGTTCATCGAGGGACTCCTTCGTGAAGGTGCGGCGCGGTTGCCAGGGGCTGGGCCGGATCCTGGCAACCTCGATCTGCGGGTATTCCGGAGCGCCCCCCTTAGGAGCCCGTTCCGACGGCGTATCCCGAATCAAGGCGCCGAGTCCGCGCCCCAGTCCGTGCTTGGTTGTCATCGTCGTCTCTCCCCGGGCTACCTACCCCGAACGGCCGTCGCCTATTTCCTTGCAAACAACTGGGTCGGCCGACCACCCACCGCCCCGCGCATCGCGGGACTTCCCGTCCGGGAACCATCCTCATCGACCTTCACGGTGTCATCGCCCGCCGCGGAGCCAGGCGAATCCATATCCATCGTCATCTCGCCTGAAGCTAAATCGGTGGGTGTGATCTCGATCTTACCCGACAGGCTGACGCCTTCCTCGACGACCAGACGCTTGGCTTTGATGTCGCCGGCCACTCTGGCGTTTCCCTTGAGTTCGATACGCTCCCTGGCCACGATGTTGCCCTTGATCGCACCCTGGACGATCACCGAGTTCACCGCGAGGTTTCCCTTGATCTGGGAGGTCTTCTCAACCAGGACATCCCCTGCGCAAGTCAGGTCGCCACTCATTTTCCCGGCCATTCGCACGCCCCCCGTGCACTTGATCGGTCCGCCAATTTCGACATCGTCAGCAATAATTGTCCGAGGTTCTTCCATGGTCTTGTCCATCTCTTCCTTTCCGGTGCCCGCCCACGACGCGCACCGCTCCTTATCTGCTTAAACTCTCACCACTCTATATCCTGAATCCAGTAGCATCCCATAACAATCCTAATCCTAATCTTAATCGTAATCGTAATCCCCTGCCCCAGAGAGGATTACGATTAAGATTACGATTACGATTACGAAGGAAAGTTCAACAATCACCGTCTTCTGAATACCTGATCGTTACCTTTACGGATACATTCCCGCCCGCATCAGCCCCGTGGTCTCCGGAAGGCCGAACAGGAGGTTCATATTCTGCAGGGCCGACCCCGCCTGCCCCTTCATCAAATTATCGATATGCGAGACCACCCGCAATTTCCGCGTCCTCGCGTCCACATCCACGATCAGGTTGCAGAAGTTGGTCCCGCGCACATGCATGGATCCGATGGTCGCATTGCGGTCAAACACCCGCACAAACGCGCTGCCCTTGTAGAAGTCCTTGTAAAGCCCGATGACCTCTTCCGCCTTGATATCCTTCGTCAGCTGGCCGTAGAGGCATGACATGATCCCGCGGCAGACGGGAACGACCTGCGCCGTGAACGTCACGCGCACTTCGCCGCCAGCCTGCAGGCTCAATTCGCGCTCGATCTCGCACACGTGCTGATGTCCGGCCAGCTTGTAGACATTCATGTGGTCGTAACGGGCTGGATAATGGAACCCCGCGCTCGGTTTCTTGCCGGCGCCCGAAACGCCGGTCTTGCAGTCGCAAATAACACTGAAGGGCTCCACCAGGCCATGCTTGACGGCAGGCGACAACCCCAGGATGCAACTCACCGCGAAGCAGCCCGGATTGCCGACGATCTTCCGCCGGGAGTCCAGGTCGCCTCGGTGCAGTTCCGCCAGACCGTAAACCGCCTGGGGAAGAAGATCAGGGGCGGCATGCTGAGTCTCGCGCCCGATCCGGCTGGCATATTCGGCATAGCTCTGCGCCGTGTTGAAGCGGAAATCACCGCTGTAATCGATCAGCTTGGCGCCGGACGACAGCACCTCCTGCGCCAGCTTCATGCCAACGCCATCGGGCGTGGCGGTGAACACAACATCCACCTCCTGCTTCGCCACGGGATCGGCAGGATCAACGATCTTGATGTCACAGAAACCCGTCAGGTGCGGGTACAGATTGCTCAACGGAGCCCCGACATCCGTAACGTCAACCAGGGCGGCGATACGCGCCTCGGGATGCGACGCCAAGAGTTCGACAATCCCCACGCCGCCGTAGCCGCCGGCCCCTATCACTTTCGCTCGAATCACTGCTCATCTCCTTGTGCCTGTGGATAGGGCGGTACCATAGTGAGCCCCCCGACACGTGTCAAGATGGGGTTTCCCGGTTGTGGCAGACCGAAATGCTCTAGAACAGATTTCCGCGATTGAGCTTGCCCTCGGGATCGAACACCCGCTTGACGGCACGCATTTCCTGGATGCCCTTCTCTCCGAACATCTCGCCCAGAAGAGCCACCTTGAACTTCCCGATCCCGTGTTCGCCCGACACCGTCCCCCCCATCGACACCACCCGGCGCGCCCACTGAAGATAGAGGTCCTTGCCGACGTTGTAC
>JBAXWO010000491.1:0-2681 GCA_037128375.1 bacterium | reverse complement strand
GTAAAAATACGCCCGGCATGCTGGATGACCACGGGGCCTTCGACTGAGGGCGCCACCCCTGAGATGCCGTGCACCTTCTCCAGCCGATCCATGAGGCCCCCCTCCTCCTGGATGCCCCCGTGCGCCGACACCGTCAGGTGCGCATTGAATCCCAGGATCTTGCTGCGCCACATGTCATCGAACCCGCTCATCACGGACAGCACAATGATCAGCACCGCCACCCCCAGCAAAACCCCGAGCACCGAGATGATGGTGACCACGGAAAAATACGTCCGCTTGGGCTTCAGGTACTTCAGGGCCAGGAATAACGAAAACGGCATCATGGGGACACGAGGGCTTTCAACTGCGGAAACAGAATGACATCGCGAATGGCGTCACACCCCGTCAACGTCATCACCAGGCGATCAATCCCGATTCCCATCCCGCCGGCAGGCGGCATTCCATGTTCCAGGGCCGTCAGGAAATCCTCGTCGACTTTCTGGGCCTCGGCGCCAGCCTGATCCTCAAAGCGCTTGCGCTGCTCGATGGGGTCGTTCAGTTCCGAATAACCGGGTGCAATCTCCTTGCCGCCTATCACCAGCTCAAAAACATCCACCACCGAGGGATCATCCCCGCACCGTTTCGCCAGCGGCACCAATTCCGCCGGCAGGCGCGTCACGAACGTCGGATTTTGCAGGGTCTTCTCGATCAGCTTCGAATATACCTCCTGCGTGAGTTCCGCGCAGGACCACGCCGGGTCCACGGACACGCCCTGCTTTTCGGCCGCCGCGCACATGGAGGCCCCGTCCCGCGCAAACCAGTCGGCCCCCATCCGCTCGGTCACCAGGTCACGATACGTCACCTCGCGCCAGGGCCGCGTCAAATCGATGGGTGACTCCGGCGACCCCACCTGAAGCGAGCCCATCACGGTCTGGGCCACATGCGTGATGAGTTCCTCGGCCAGGGCCTTCATTCCGCGCATGTCGGAATACGCCTCATAGACTTCCATCATCGTGAACTCGGGATTGTGGGTCCGCGACAACCCCTCGTTGCGGAAATTGCGATTCAGTTCGAACACTTTGTCGAACCCGCCCACCAGAAGGCGCTTGAGATACAACTCGGGGGCAATTCGCAGATACATCCTGGCGTTCAGGGCCTCGTAATGCGTCACAAACGGTCGCGCATTGGCGCCACCGGGCTGGGGCTGCATCATGGGGGTCTCGACTTCCTGAAAACCCCGTCCCGCGAGAACCTGGCGGATCTCCCGGACCATCTGGATGCGCCGGTTAAACACCTCCCGTGTGGCGGGATTGGCGATCAGGTCAAGATACCGCTGCCGGTAGCGCTGGTCGGTATCCTTCAGCCCGTGCCATTTTTCCGGCAGGGGCAGCAGCGCCTTGGAGAGCAGGGTCCACCGCGCAATCTTTACCGTCAATTCCCCCGTCCGGGTCGTGAACAGGGCGCCCTCCACACCAATATGATCGCCCAGATCGAGACATTTGAACGCCTCGTAGGCTTCGTCGCCCATCGTATTCTTCTGGGCATAAACCTGAAACCGGTCGGAACCATCCCGGAGATCGGCGAAAATGCTCTTGCCCATATCACGACTGGTGGTCAAACGCCCGGCCATCGCCACGACCTTGCCTTCTTCGAACCCCGCCCGAATATCGGCCAACCGTCCCGTGCGCGGAAAAGCCTTCCCGAATGGCGCATAGCCCTTGGCCTCCAGCGCCTGCATGTTCGCCCGGCGCTGCGCAACAATGTCAACATTCGCAGAGTCCGTCACTCGCCCTTCTCCTTCACGGCATTCGTTGCCGCCACAACCGGATCCTTCGGTGCTTCAGGGGCATGCTTGATTAAGACATTCACCGGCAGGTCCAAAGGCTCCTCATCCTCCCCCTCAAACAGGGAGGCCGTCTTTTTCGCCCCCTCCGGCGCCTTGAACACGAAAGCATCCTCGGGCAGTTCGGGATTGAGCTGCCATCCCGACATCCGGTTCAGCACCGTCATCTTCATCCCTTTGCCCGCCGGGACTTGCGCGCCCGCGGCGGGAAAACTCTTGGACATGTCGCTGCGCACGCAGAGCACCACCGGCTTCTCCCCGGTCGTCACCCACAGTTCCCATTCGAATTCCTCCTGGCTGAACTTCAGGCGGTCGCACTCCCTTCCCTCCATGGGCTCTTTGCCCACATAACTGGCCTCGACCACGCCCTCGCAGATCGCCGCCCGAACATCCGCCCGCAAAAGACTATCCAGAAACAGCATGCTGCCCGCCAGGGGACCCGCTCCCTGGAAAAGGACTTCGAAATCCTTGGGCGCATCCTGCTGCTCATACCGGTTCAAAGCGCTGGCAAGGGTCACCAGTTGTTTACCGTCACAGATGATCGTGTTGCCGGCCAGTCCGCGCACATGGCGGAGCGCCAGCTTGTTGGGGCGCTCCATGGCAAACGAATACGTAGTGGTGATCTCCTGCTTCATGCCCTCCATTTCGCTGGTCATCAGGAGGTTCACGTCGCACCGGAAACGCTTGAGTCCCTGCACGTTCTCCGCCAGCGCCTTCAGCACCTTGTCCACCGCCGGATCGATTTTTGCACCAGTCACTTTTTCAGCGGGCGCCCCGGTCGAAATCACCGATGTCTCCGCCATGGCCTGAAACGACAAAAAACAGCCCGCCGCCACCAGAAGGCCCAGTTTGATCGATT
>JBAXWO010000490.1:0-2706 GCA_037128375.1 bacterium | reverse complement strand
GTGGTGGGAAGGAGGGAGGGATCTCGCCGGTCCTCGCCCTTCATGAAACGACTGATGGCCCGGAACTCCGGGTAGTAGTTTTCCTCCTCGACGAGGCCCCACCACCAGAAAAGCGGGGTTCCGGCGAGCGGGATACAGGTAGAAGCCCAAAGGCCGGCATGCAGGCTGTTTTCCAGATGCGACAGGCTCTGGGCGTTCCAGTTGCCTCCGAATTCGGTGACCATCACCGGCTTTTCAAGGGGATTGTTGTACCGGGCCGTCTCCGACAGCAGGTTAACAATCTGAAGCGTGCGCGGGTCGCCGTGATAGGCATCCACTGAGGCGTGGGAGATTTCGGGTAGTTTCGTGATGTCCAGGTTCTGCTTGTTGTAGTCACCGGAGTAATGGGTGGTGATGAGGTGATTGTTGGGGTCGAACTCGCGGATGGCGTCGGCCGCGAAGCGATGCCAGTCCACATAGTCACGGGTACGGTAACTTCCCTCGTTGGTCCCGGTCAAATTCAGTTCGCTCCACAGTTCCCACGCGAACACCCGGGGGCTGTAGCCCCAGCGGGCGACGGTGTAGCGCATCAACTGCCGGAAGGATTGCATGGCGCGGGGATTGGAGAAGTACTCCACCGGTTGATCGAGGTACCCGCCGAGTTTCCGGTTGAACGGATTGTGATCCCATTCACCGTCCGAGAAGCCGCCGAACTTGCCATGGTTGTGAATGACCATGTTCAAATACAGCCCGTTGCGGTCGGCGTCGTTGATGACCTGATCGAGTTCCCATGCATTGAGGAGGTTGTACTGGCCGACCCCGTGGTAGCCGCGCCATCCGGGCGACCATTCGAGGCCGAGGGACCAGGCGGCCATCCAAATCTCAGCCAGGTTCTCCCCGTGCTCGCGCATGGCCGTGAAGCGACGGGAGTAAGACGCCGTACCTTCGGTCCAGCGCTTGGTCCAGGGAAACTGGGAACTCAGCCGGTCGTCCGACGGCGAGCGGAGGTTATGGCCAATGGGGAAGAAGGTGGTGCCGTTATCGAACTCGAAGTAACGGCGATCAGCGGGGGAGACGCGAACATAGCCCGGCTGCGCGGGAGGTCCCGCGACGAAGGTGCCGGGTCCCCAGGTGTCGGTGCCGTTGGCATCGCGGACGTGCAGGGTGTAGCGGTAGTTGCCGGGCCGGGGCGGCGCGTAGCGGATTTTCCAGTGCGGGGGGGCCTGGGGGAGGGTTTCCTCGCCGGTGGGGGTGACCGTCCGGTAATACTCCTGCGCGTAGAACCCGTCGATCGTCACGGTCCGTCCGCCGGGTGTTTCGAGGGTGGCGGTGACCGACACTTCCTCCGGGTCGAACGGGTTGGCGTAGCGGTCGGGAAGGTCGAACGTGACCTCGAATTTTTCGAAACAGGCTATCTGCCGGGTGGAGGGGCGCACATCGCGGATGGAGGGCGGCGTGGCGTCGGGCGCCATCCATTCCGCGGAGGCGTCGCTGAGCACGCCGGTGACGGACCCGCCGCCGCCGAGGAAAACCCTGATGCCGAATTCCTTGGGTTCCATAAGGGTACGGGCATTCCAGGCGGCATGATGTCCGCGCGGTTCCCAGCGCGCGGCGGCGGGGGACAGATCGACGCGATAGCGGTTGGTGAGGCCTGGCACGGCATATCCCGGGACCAGTTGTTGATACCACAGATAGTCCCAGTCCTTCATGAAGACCAACACCTGCACGTTGGTGGGGGCCCCGTCGGACAGGGCCAGCGTCCAGTTCAATTCGCCCATGCCGAACCAGGAGGGGGAAGGGGCGGTCAGGGCGAAGTCCCGGGCGGCGGGGCCGACGAGCGTGAACTCGCAGGAGGCGGCTTTGGGTGGGATGGGGTTGGTTGAGACGGCGGGGGCGGGGAGCGCTGACAGGCCAAGGGGCAGGGCGTCCCGGGCGGCGGGCGCGCTTTCCGCCAACGTGGCATATATCGCGAGATACACGAGAGCGAGAAGAGACGTTAGGGTTCTCACAGACACCTTGGGGTTGAGTTGTTGCCCAACAGAGAACGCCACCCCGCGAGGGAAGTCAACAGGGATTTGTGACACCCATCTGCTGGGCAGGAAGAGCCGCGGTAGCGCCCACGCGCCGTCGGCCAGCAACCGGCGGCGTGCCTTTTTTCAGGATTTGCCTCTTTCAGCTATAATCTATTGTTTGGACCAATCTAGTGCGCCGCAATACCCTCATTGACCCACAGCCAAGCCAGTGGTAAACCTGAGTCCATTACAAACTACGCTGAGGCACAGATTGTCGCTAACCGCTATCCTACAGGCACAACGGTGGAGGTGTAATACCGCGCCAATGCCCCGGACACCTGCATTCTCCAACCGGGACTAGCACATGGCCACTTTTGGGCGCGCCCCGGCTATGGACTGTTTCTGTTTCTATCCATGGGGCTGTTGGCGGTCTCTTGGCCCAAACTGATAAGGCAAAGGGAAGAACAGAGTCGTATGGGCGGTTCTGCTCATCATCGCCAGGGTGGGACATGTGGCAGTTGAGCGCAGAAGACGCAATGACAGAAGCATCGAACCAAGCCCTGCGACTTCGGAACCCGCGCGCCGCGCGCGGTTTCCTCAGCGCCTGAAGGCTGACGTTCGCTCAATTAAAGAGGGATTGATAATAGGGATAGCGCTCGGAGGTGACAAACATGGTTATGATACATCCAGAATATGTGGTTGACGCGCAACAGCA
>JBAXWO010000049.1:0-10560 GCA_037128375.1 bacterium | reverse complement strand
GACGGAAGACTACAGACTGTAGACTGAAGGGGAGGGCGGAGGGGAAAGAGAATAGTTGTTGGGTTGTTGTTTAATGGGCAACAATGAATTGGGAACTACGAAAAGCTGAATACGCGAAAGGGATGATGGGAAAGAGCGGTCGCGACGAAGCGCGACCCTCCACGGGGGAAAGACCTGGGTGCCACGTGAGCCGCGTTGGTCACGCGGCAACGTGGACTCACGCGGCGATCACCCCGGCTCCAGATAGTCAGGTAACGGGGTGAAGGCCCGCTTCGCGGCGGGAGGACTCAGGGCCTCCCGATTCCTTAAGGATCTGGGCGAGTTGCATGAAGCCTTGCTGAAGAGGGAGAATCCTGATGCCGGCTTCCTCCCGCTGGTGTTCGCCACCGTAGAGCAGGTGACACTGTGTCATGGGATAGTCGGATTTTAACGCGCGCAGACCGGTCAGGTCGGCCCGCCCGTATCGGCTGGATCTCTTGATTTCGAAAGCCAGCAGGCCGCGGGGACCATAGAGGACAAAGTCGACCTCCGTCCCGTCACTGGTGCGCCAGTAGAATAGTTCGTACTCCAATCCCAGCCCCTCGTTGATCGCGCGGAGTTCCTGGAACAGTAGGGTTTCCAGCCCCGCTCCCCCGGCTTCTTCCGGCGTATCCAGCGGACCCATCGGGCGGATCGCCCGGTAGACGCCAGCGTCAAAGAAGTAGAATTTCGGATGGGCGACCAGGCGCCGTTTCGCCCGCTTGGAAAAGACCGGAAGACGGCTGCCGATCATGAGATCCTCAAGGATCCCGAAATAGTTGTCCACCCCCTTCCGGTCAATCCCCGCATCCCGTGAAATTTCCGAAACATTGACGGGGGAACCCTGTGAGAAGCTGGCTGTCTCCAGAAATCGGGCGAAGGCCCCTAGATTCCTGGTCAGGCCTTCCTGTTGGACCTCTTCGCGCAGGTAGGTTTGGACATAGGATTTGAGGTAGTCATGGGGCGAAGCGCTTTGGACGGCTGCAGGCAGTTGCCCGTAGTGAATCGCCTTCTCCAGGTCGAAGTCGCCGCCAAGTTCGGCGGCCGTGAGGGGGTACATATGGAAGGTCAATGCGCGCCCGGCCAGAAGGTTGACACCCTTGCGGCGCAGACTTCTGGCGCTCGATCCCGTCATGGCAAAACGCAGCCCCCGGCTTTCGATGAGCCGATGGACCTCGTGCAGGAGTGCGGGGATGCGTTGGATTTCATCGAGGACAACCCAGCCGGAGCCACTGGGCGCGGCAAGCGATTCAAGACGATGCGGCTGGGCCAGCAATTCAGCGTAAAGAGTGCTGTCCAAAAGATCGAGATAGACGCTGTCGTTTGACTTGAAATGATCCCGCATCCAAGTCGTTTTACCCGTCCCCCTTGGCCCAAACAGGAAGAAGCTCTGGTTTAGATCCAAGGGTCTTTTCAGTAATCTGGTGTACATGCAGGTAAAATTACAGATATAAATGAGTAGGTCAATGCGAATATTGGTTGATCAAGAAAACCTGAGGAGGAAAGAAAAAGTCAGGAGTCAGGAGGCAGTTAGCAGGGAGTTCAGGGCAGGCTTGGAGCGCTGAGCGCTGAGGGCCGAGGGGGAAGCGAAGAGGAAACCTGAGTTTGAGACCTGAGACCTGAGACCTGAGTCAATGTGTAGGAGTCAGGAGACAGAATTCAGAAGTCAGAATATGGAACGCCGCTACTGGTTGTGGTGCTCGTGTTTCATGGCCGACAGAAACCTTTCCATTCGCGGAGAGCCTTGGCTTGGTCCGGGCCCCGGAGGCCGACCTGGAGGAGGTCGAGGTAGATTTGGGCGTCGCAGACGAGTGGGAACTCTTGAACCCGGCGCACGGTCTGAAAAACACCGGGATCACGTGGTGCCAGAATCCAGATTTTGCCACCATCGGTGACCTCACGCAGATCAAGGCGGGAGAGTTCTTCATGGCCCCAAAGAACACACACAGACCGCTTCTCCGACCTGGTTAGCGATCCCACTACGGTCGGCGCCATCGCCAGCTATGGACACTGAGGCAGGTTTATGATATCCGAGACGCCTCTAAGCAAGGGGAGGGTGAATATATGAATCTGGCCGATAACCTATTGGCATTGGGTCCCGCCTGGCAACTGTATTTCGGCTGCCTGGTCTTCTGCCTAGGCGCGTGCATGGGGAGTTTCCTGAACGTCTGCATCTATCGGATCCCCCGCGAGGAATCGGTCATCACCCCGGGATCACACTGCCCGAACTGCAATCATCCCATCGCCTGGTACGACAATATCCCGCTGTGGGGGTATCTCAGGTTGGGAGCCCGCTGTCGGGACTGCAAAGTGCGCATTTCGCCCCGCTATCTGATTGTCGAGATGCTCATCGCCGTGTTGTTCGTGCTCGTGTGGCTCAAAATGGGGCCCGCCGGCAACAGCGAGCGCTTGCTGGCCCTCTCACCCGTATCGAACATCTGGCTGATCCCCATCTACTGGCTCGCCGTTTTCGGCCTGGCCTTGGGCACTTTTGTCGACCTTGAACACATGATCATCCCGGATCGGGTCACGCTGGGAGGCATCGCTCTCGGTATCGTCCTGAGCATGCTGGTGCCCGCCCTGCATTTCGAGACCACCTTCTTCGGCGGTTTGGGCGCCGCGTTCATCGGGGCACTGACCGGATCCGGTCTGCTCTGGGGCGTCGCCCTGCTCGGTAAGGCCCTATTCAAGAAGGACGCGATGGGAATGGGCGACGTGAAACTGCTGGGGGCCATCGGCGCCTTCCTGGGATGGGTCTCCGTGCTGTTCACCGTGATGGTTTCCTCCTTCTTCGGCGCACTGGTCGGGGTGACCCTGGTGGCCATGAAAAAGAAGGACATGCAAAGCCGCATTCCCTACGGCCCCTACCTGGCGCTCGCCGCCCTGATCTGGATGTTGTGGGGCCCCTCGATGTGGCATGCCTATCTGGATTGGCTGATTCCGCCATCCCCCCCCCTGTAATAAGAGGAGGACGGCGCCTGTCGCGAAGCACCGGACCGGCCTACTCCCGAACCCACCGCGCAAAAAAGCCCGTCGGCAGCACGCACTTGCAGTGCGCGCTCTTGAGGACCATGGTGCCGGATTCCAGGCGCCCGCCAAACTTGCCCACCCAGGGCATCAACAGGTTCTTCATCAGCGCCGGCGAGAAGCCCAGCGTATGGCAGGTGAACAAGACGAACTTCGGATGGGTCGACATCAGCGGCAGCAGCAGGTCCATCAACCGGATCAGATGCTCCTCCAGGATCCACTTCTCGCCCCCGGGCCCCTTCCCGTAACTCGGGGGATCGAGGATGATGCCGTCATACCGCCGGTCCCGCCTGCCTTCGCGGGCCACAAACTTCATGGCATCATCGGTGATCCACCGGATGGGGGCCCCTTTGAGTCCGCTGGCGTCGGCATTCCTCCTGGCCCAGTCATTGATGTCCGGCACGGCGTCCACATGGCAGACTTCGGCTCCGGCGCGCGCGGCCAGCATCGTCATGGCGCCCGTATAGGCAAAAAGGTGCAGCACGCGGCAGGGCGGACTTGACTGGACCTGCCGGGCAACCCAGTCCCAGTGACACGTGTGTTCGGGGAACAACCCCATATGGCCGAAGCCGGTGGGTTTGATATGGAAAACGAAATCGCCCCACCTCAGGGGCCAGGTGGCGGGCAACCGGCCCCCGGCCTCCCAATGGCCCCCACCAGCACTGCTCCGCTTGTAGACCCCCGCCACAGGCGTCCAAAGTTCCGGCCGCTCCGGCCGCCACAGCGCCACAGGCGAGGGGCGATTGACCACATACGGCCCAAAACGCTCCAGCCGGCATTCGTTTCCGGAATCCAGAAACTCGTAGTCGGCGGTCTGCTGTGCGGCAAGTTCCATAATCAAACGCTCGATAGGACTGGAATACGCTATGTCACCCCTGCTATTATAGTACCCCTCGCTTATGAGCAAGAATACATTCCTGAACCTTCTGGCGGCCGTGAACGCGCGCCGCGCGACCGAAGCGTCGTCCCCGACCGCACCTTTGCTCCTGCTGGTCGGGAACCCCAACGTGGGAAAAAGCGCGCTCTTCAACAAGCTCACCGGTCGATACGTGACGGTATCCAACTATCCGGGCACCACCGTTGAAGTGGCGCGCGGCCACTGCCCTGCCCTGGGCCACGATATCGAGATTGCCGATACCCCGGGCATGTACAGTCTGCTGCCCATCACCGACGAGGAGCGCGTGGCCAGCGATATGCTTTTCTCAGGCCGGGTCCGCGTGGTGGTTCATGTGGTGGACGCCAAAAACCTGGACCGCATGCTGGGACTCACGCTCCAGCTCATTGAGACCGGCCTGCCGGTCATCCTCGCGCTGAACATGATCGACGAAGCCCGCACCCTGGGGATCCTGATCGACGAGAAAAAGTTGTCCGCGCGGCTGGGTATCCCGGTCATCCCGACCGTATCCATTACAGGCGAAGGACTGGCCGCCCTGACCGCCCACTTGCGCACGCCGCCGCCGCTCTCGATGTTCCGCACGGAATGCGGTTCCATCATCGAGCACGCCCTGATTGCGATATCCGGACATCTATCCCCCGCCAGTCCCATCGCCCCGCGCGCCCGGGCAGGGCTTCTGCTCCAGGGAGACCTCCGTGAACGGGAACGCCTTGTGCAGGAAAAGGACGAAAAAGCAGCCGCCGCCGTCCTGGAAATCGTGGCCGCCACCCATACGAAGCTGAATCACTCGCCCCACTACTATGTCACACTGGCGCTTCGCACGCACGTGTCGCAACTCCTGGCGGAGTGCCTCTCGACACCCGACCGCCCCTCCCATCGCCTCCGCACCCTCCTGGAGAGTCTTTGCACCTCGCCCTGGACCGGTTATCCGCTCATGGCGTTCGTACTGTATTTCGCCCTGTACCAATTCGTCGGGCAGTTCGGCGCCGGAACCTGCGTCAACTTCATCGAGAACACGGTCTTCAAGACGCATGTCCTTCCCTGGGCCATCCAGGCGGTGCAGAACACCGTGCCGTGGACTCCGGTTCGCGATCTTCTGGTGGGTGAATACGGGGTCATTACCCTTGGCCTTCGGTACGCCATCGCGATCATCCTCCCCATCGTGGGAACCTTCTTCCTGGCCTTCGCGATTTTGGAGGACAGTGGCTATCTGCCGCGCCTGGCGCTGCTGGTGGACCGCGGGTTCAAACGCATGGGGCTCAATGGCCGGGCGGTCATTCCCATCGTTCTGGGGTTCGGCTGCGACACCATGGCCACACTCGTAACCCGCACCCTCGAGACCACCCGTGAACGCATCATCTGCACCATTCTTCTCGCCCTTGCCATCCCCTGCTCCGCCCAACTTGGCGTCATCCTTGGCCTGCTGGCCGCCAACCCCGCCGCACTGGCCATCTGGGCCGGCGTGGTTCTGGTCATCATGCTGGTGGTCGGCTATCTGGCAGGCAAACTGCTGCCCGGCGAACGCCCCATGTTCTACATGGAACTCCCGCCGCTCCGCCTGCCGACCCTCGGCAACGTGTTCGTCAAGACCTACTCGCGCATGGTCTGGTATTTCCGTGAAATCCTGCCCATGTTCATCCTGGCGAGCCTGCTGATCTGGATCGGCCAGATCACCAACATCTTCCAGCTTCTGATCCGGGGTATCGAGCCGATCGTGCGGGCCATCGGCCTCCCCAATGAAGCCGCCGTGGCCTTTCTGTTCGGATTCTTCCGCCGGGACTATGGCGCTGCCGGGCTGTATGACCTCCAGAAGGCGGGCGGCATGACCGTCCACCAGTTGACTGTGGCCGCCATCACTCTGACGCTGTTCCTGCCCTGCGTGGCCCAGTTCCTGGTCATGCAGAAGGAACGGGGCACAAAAGTCACCCTTTGGATTTCCCTCGGCGTCCTGCTCACCGCCTTTGCGGTCGGATACCTGACGCACCTGGCGATGGCGTTTTTCGGGCTGTAAGCACGTTTTCTGAAGTCGACCGGCTGGTTTATGATCTGTTCATTCTGCAACCGCAAGTTTGATGAGGCAAAGGCCGAGGCCGCCTGCCGGGGGTGTCCATCGGGAAGCGCCTGCGGAAAGGTGAAATGCCCGTTCTGCGGATACGAAACCCCGAAGGAACCCCGCTGGATTCAATGGCTCAAACGTAGGAGGCACGCAACATGATCAATCCGTATATCGAAGAAATACTCGAGGACCTGTTCCTGCAGTCCGAAGACTCCTCCCGGACGCCGCGTCCCGTTGAGCCTCCCGCCCTGCAGGAGGCCATCGCCGCCGGATATGTCGTCCTGAACGGAACTATTGCCGCCATGACCGAAACCGGCCGAATCCTGGGAACATCGGTCGTCCGCCGGCATCGTCTGGCCGAAAGTCTTCTGTGTGATGTCCTGCAAATGCCCAATGTCGAATCAGCCGAAGAGGACGCCTGCGCCTTTGAACACATGTTGCGGCCGGGCCTGGAGGATCGGGTCTGTACGCTCCTCGGTCATCCGCTCACCTGTCCCCACGGCCGCCCGATCCCGCGCGGTGACTGTTGCCGCCGCGCGGAACGGGACCAGGTCCGCGAGGTTGGCCCCCTGTGCGATGGACATGCGGGACAAAACGGCGTCGTCGCCTATCTCAGCACGCGGGACAACCGCGAAATTCAAAAGCTGATGGCCATGGGCATTTTACCCGGCTCGGACATCCGGTTGATCCGCCTGTTCCCGTCGTATATCTTCGCCATCGGTCACAGCCAGTTCACGGTCGATCGCACTCTGGCCGAGAAGATCTTTGTTCACTGGCGCCAGTAGCCCGGATCCCGGATCGGCCCGTGCTTGTCACAACCCCGCGCGTTCTGTCATAATGCCGGTCGAAAGGAATCAGCCATGGAAGAAAAAATCAGAGCGAAACTGGAAGAAGTGCGGGGATATCTGCAGGCCGACGGCGGGGATATGGACGTCGTGAGCATTGATGGCACCGACGTGCGATTGAAACTCAAGGGAGCCTGCGGCGGATGCCCGCATGCAACGATGACCATCAAGCAGGGCATCGAGCGTATCCTGCGCGAACAGGTCGACGAAAAAATCACCGTGGAGCAGGTCAAGTAAGTCCAGGCGACATGCCAGCCACTCTCAGACAATGCACGGCATTGGTCGGGCTGTCCGCGACCGAACTATTGCGGCAGCCCGTGTGTTTTCTCCTGACCTTCGCGAGCGTGGCCCTGACGGTGCTTCTGCCCATGGCGGCATCGGTGCAACTGGGCCAGCAGGGCCATCTTGCCCGCGACGGGGCGTTGGCGTCCGAACTGGTTTTTGGCGTCCTACTGGCGGGCTATGCGTCCTGCGTAACCCTCCACAACGAATGCCTTTCGGGAACTATCCTCACCGTTCTCAGCAAGCCCGTCAGCCGGAGTGCGCTCTTTCTCGCTAAATTCCTCGCGGTGACGACCATTCTCCTGCTGTTTATCCTCGAGTCCACGGCGGCGACCCTGCTCGGGACACGCCTGTCCCCGGTGTTTTTCGAGTTGGATACCCTGGGGATGATCCTGGTGCTGGTCGTCCCCCTGGCGGCCTTTCTGCCCGCCGCGGCCCTGAACTTCTACACAGGCCGCTCATTCGTCTTCTGGGGCCACCTTTTCCTGGCTCTGGCACTCATCCTCGCCGTCGTCGCCATCGGGTTTGTCGACCGGGAGGGACAGCGGATTCCCTTTGGCAGCCTGCTGGAGTGGCGCCTGGCACCCGCCTGTTGCCTCGAGGGACTCGGCCTCTTCCTTCTGGCCGCCATTGCCCTCAGTCTCGCCACGCGCCTGAACACCTCACCCACCGTGGTGATCCTCACGGTCATCCTGTTCGCCGGACTGATTTCAAATTATCTCATCAGCCGGATCCCCCAGAATCAGGCCCTGATATTCGCCCTGCGGACCGTGCTTCCGGACATGCAGTCGTTCTGGCCTGCGGACAGGCTGATGGGAGACGGCGCGGTCGGTTTCGCCTTTTTTCGCCGATCCGCCACCTATGCCGCCCTGTATACGACGGGGGTTTTGTGCCTTGGACTCGTCTCCTTCCGAAACCGACAATTCTAACCCTTGCTGAAAACCTTGTCATGACCCCTGCCACCCCCACCCCCGTTATCGAAGCCCACGGGCTCACCAAAGTCTTCCGTGATTTCTGGAGACGTCCGAAGGTCCGCGCCGTCAATGGCATCGATCTGAATATTCGGTCCGGCGAGATCTTCGGACTGCTGGGGCCCAATGGATCAGGCAAAAGCACCACCATGAAGATGATCCTGGGCCTGCTTTACCCGACACAGGGCACCCTCACCGTCCTGGGGGAATCCCCCCAGAATGTGGCCACGAAAGCCAGGATGGGCTTTATGCCCGAGGAATCCTACCTCCATAAGTATCTCACCCCTGAGGAACTCCTTCGATTCTACGCCGGCCTGGGCGGGCTATCCGGACGCCATTCCCGCGCGCGGATCGGCGAGTTGATCGAACAACTCGGACTGACCTCCGCGCGGCGGCGCCAGATCGGGGAATTCTCCAAGGGCATGGCGCGGCGCGTGGGTCTTGCCCAGGCACTGCTGAACGACCCGGATCTGATCCTGCTCGACGAACCTACCTCGGGTTTGGACCCCGTGGCCTGCCGCCAGTTCAAGGATCTGCTGCTCGACCTCGCGCGCCGCGGCAAAACGATCCTGATCTGTTCCCATCACCTGGCCGACATGCAGGACGTATGCGACCGCGTGGCGATCCTGCTCGACGGACGGATCTGCGCCGACGGATCGGTGCGGGACCTGCTCCGGCAGCCCGACACCCTCCAACTCACCCTGCGCGGACTCGATGAAAGCAACCTGCCCGCACTCCTGTCCATCATTGAGCGGGAAACCGGGTGCCGTCCGGATGTCGACCACACCGGCCGGTCCCTGGAGTCCCTGTTTGTCGAGACGGTTACGCGTCGTCAGCCCGGACCATGAACTTCCATCGCATTTACGCCATCGCCACCGTCACGTTCCGTGACGCCATCCGGTCCCGCCTCCTCGGTTCACTCGTGCTCTTCCTGATGCTCGGGCTCGTCGCGCTGCCCTCACTGATTCAGGGCGATGGCTCGCTGCCCGGCCGGATCCAGATCATCATCCGCTACGCGCTGGGGTTCGCCCTCTTCGTCTTGTCCGTTGTCACCCTCTGGACCGCCTGTGGCGGCATGGCCCGCGAAATCGAGGACCGGCGCTTTTACCTGATCGCCTCGAAACCCATCCATCGCCATGAAATCTGGCTCGGTAAATGGCTGGCGACGGTCGTGCTGAACGCCGGCCTCCTGATGCTGGCGGGATTGACTCTGTCCGGCATGCTGGCCTGGACGTTGCACGGCTCCGGCTCCGGCTCTCCCGCGCAGGACGCGGAAATCAGGCAACTGCTCCTGGCGCGCACAACCGTTCCGGCCCAACCCGGGCGGGAGGACTTTGAGGAACGTGTCGCACAGGAAACGAAAACCATCCTCGAGTCCGGCCGGGCGCCAGCCGGGATAAGCGCGGCGGAGCTGACACACCAGATGCGCCGCCACCTGCTGCGGCTGGAATATTCCCTCGCACCGCAAGGTTCCACGGCACTGATCTTCCCCCTCCCGCATGACCGCCTGCCCGGTCGGGAGGCCACCCTGCTCCTGCATTCGGCTTCGTCCCACCCGGAACGTCGTCCGTTCGTCATTCGGTGGCAGCTTGGACGCGACGGGCAGGCGATGTCGTTTCAGACCACAAATTATCCCGCCGCGCCCTGGCAGCAACGAATCCCCGCCTCCGTACTGTCCGCGGACGCCACACTCGGCATCACCCTCCGCCGCGGGGAGGATCAGGATCCGGCGACCCTCATCCTGGCGCCTGACGGGCGGACACCGGAACTGCTCGTACCCGTCGGGGAATTCGGCGCCAATCTGGCCCGTGCCCTGCTGGTCATGTTATGCCGGCTCGCCTTCCTGGCGGCGCTCGGCCTGACGGCGGGCAGCCTCTTCTCCATGCCGGTCGCCGTCTTCGTGTCGTTCTTCGCGATCGTGCTGCTGGCGTCGGCCGGCTACGTGGAAACCGTATCCCACAGCGGGGCGTTCTATGTCGCCCACGAGGGTCCGCAACCCGGGTTGACGTGGTTGGACGCCGTGGTGCTCCGGATGTTCAAGGGGTTGAATAGCGTCACCGAACCGGTATTGAAACTCGACCCTGTTCCGCTGCTCGCGGAAGGACGCCTTGTAAGCTGGGCCATGACAGGCCGGGCCGTCCTGTTTCTCGGCGCCCTCTACACCGGCGTCATCGCGGCCCTGGGAACTGCCCTCTTCAGGAAGCGGGAACTGGGTTAGGCGTCACGGGTCCAGGTTTTCCAGTTCCATCGCGGCGGAGTCAAGGCGGCGGTAATAGCAGTTCCGGGGTGCGCCTTTTCCGTTCTTGGTGTGACAGATCGCGCCGCGCCGCGGCCGGACCTTGTACACCAGTGAATTCTGCTCGCAGTTCACCAGCGTTTCAAGAACCTCAAACGTTTCACCGGACGTCTTGCCCTTCTCCCAGAGCTCGTTCCTCGAGGTGCTCCACAAAACCAGCGTGCGGCTCT
>JBAXWO010000489.1:0-2710 GCA_037128375.1 bacterium | reverse complement strand
TTTGAAGGCCCGGCCCGTACGGGAGCGGCGGTGCGCGCGCAACACAATCTGACCGGGCACCCGCTGATCGGCTTCATCGGAAGCTTCCAGAGCTGGCACGATGTCGTCGGGTTGGTCGAGGCGTTCGATATCGTCCAGCATCAGAAACCTGAAGCCCGCCTGCTGCTGGTCGGCGACGGACCCGACCGTCCCGCCATCCTGGCCAAGGTCAAAGCTCTCAAGCTGGAAGATAAGATTATTTTCGCCGGCAAGGTGGACCATGAACGGGTCCCCGAATACCTGGCCGCGTTTGACGTCGCGGCGGCCCCTTTCCGGCAGGTCTGGAATTACCAGTACGGATCGCCCCTGAAGCTGTTCGAGTACATGGGAGCCGGAAAGCCGACGGTCGCGGCGGGAATCGGGCAGGTCAAGGAGGTCGTCGACCACGAACGCACGGGCCTGCTGTATCCGCCCCAGGATATCCAGGCCCTCTCCACCCTGTTGCTGAAAACGCTGAATGATCCCGTCTGGGCGGCGACGCTGGGTGCGGCAGCCCGCACGCAGGTCCTTACCCGGCACACCTGGCGGCGCGTTGCCGAGCAGATCATCGGAATCGCCGGGAGAAAGTAACTTGAAAATCAAAACCCAATCCATCACCCCAGCTCAGGAACGGAACGTGTGGGAGGCGGTTGAAAGGGCGCGGGCCGAAGCCGGACAGGAGGATCTCGGCTGGCTCCGCGATCTGCCGCCGTCCAACGGCTGGATGCTGGCGCCCGACGCCCTGCGCCTGCTGACACGCCTGGTGTCCGTCCTGCAGCCCCGGCATATCCTCGAATTCGGCTCGGGCCTGTCCTCCCGGGCCCTCGCGCGTGCCTGCGGCGGACTGCGGGGCCGCCGGGCGATCAGTTCGATCGACCACGATCCCGATTTCGGCCCCCTGGCGGCGAAGGCCTTTGCGGAACACCCCTGCCCCTCCAACGTTCGCGTGCGCTTCCAGATTGCGCCGGTCGTCGCCCGGGACTGCGGCGGGCAGTTGCTGCCCGTTTACCGCTGGCGTCCGGAGTCCTTCGCCTCCCGGCGCCCGCTGGATCTGGTGGTGATCGACGGACCCGCGACCCTGCTCGGGGGCCGTGAGGGCACGCTGTACCAGGCCCTGGATTACGCGCGCCCCGGCACCGTCATCGTGCTCGACGATGCCGGCCGCCCGGAGGAACGCGCCGCCGTGGCGCGTTGGCAGGAGACGCTCGGGGACGCCATCGAGGCCCGTTATTTCCCGGAGTACGCCAAGGGCCTCACCGTGATCGTGGTGCGGAAACCGGTGCCGCGGGCCGGTCTCTGGCGACACCGGCAGACGCTGTGCGCGGCGGAACTGGAGCAACTCCTCCCCCCCGGTGTGCGCTATATCCTGCCGGAACACGACACCTGGGATCTGGCCATGCTGGCCGGGCGCGAACGCCTGGCCGCCTTCGCCTACCCGCCGGAAAACGATGCCGACGCGCGGGGCGTCATCGTGACGGCCGTGGGGCATGCCGACTTCTTCGTGCTCCTCTGGCCCTCCTTTTGGTGGCAGGAGTGTTACCCCGGGCTGTTCGAGTACCTTCGCCACCACTTCCCCCCGCCCTTCAGCAACGCTCGCCTGCTGATCTTTGATTTGCGACAACCCCGCGCGACCGCCACTGGAGCCGCACCATGAAAAAGAAAATCGTCATTCTAGGCATGATGGGACGCTGTCCGTTCGCCGGCCAGACCTGGCTTTACCTGGGCTGGATTCAGGCCTTCGCAAAACTCGGTCATGAGGTGTGGTATGTCGAGGACGATCCTTCGTGGCCTTACGACCCGGATGTCAACAGCCCGACGGATGACGGACGCTACGCCGTCCGCCATATCTCCACCTGCATGGAGCGCATCGGGCTGAAAGACCACTGGGCCTTCCGGATGCCCGACCTGCCCGGGCACTGCTGGGGACTGACCCCCTCCAAACTGGACGCCCTTTACCGCGAGTGCGACCTGCTGCTGAACGTCGTGGGCTCAACCGATCTGCGTGACGAGCACATGGCCGCCCCGCTGCGGGTCTACGTGCAGACCGACCCCGTGACCGCCGAACTGCGCCTGGCCGAAGGCGACGCCCATACGCGCGAGGCGTTCGATGCCCATCACGTGATTTTCTCCTACGGGGAGAACTACGGCGCCCCCGACTGCGGCGTCCCGCTGAACGGACGGCGCTATCTGAAAACCCGCCAGCCCGTGGATACCGATCTCTGGCCGATGCACTACGAGGCCGCCGCTCCCTACTTCACCACGATCGGAAACTTCCGGCAGGATCACAGCGACGTGATCTACCAAGGCGAAACGTATTTCTGGAGCAAGCACCATGAGTGGTTCAAGTTCATCGACCTGCCCCGGCGCACGGCACAGCGTTTCTCTCTGGCCCTGAACGTCGATCTGCCCGAGGATCGCGAACAGCTTGAGGGCCATGGCTGGCAGTTGACCTCCCCGTTCCAGATGTCGCTCGACATTTTCGGGGCCTACCCGGACTACATTCGCCGTTCGCGGGGCGAGTTTACCGTGGCCAAGGACCAGAACGTGCGATTGCGCAGCGGCTGGTTCAGCGAGCGCGACGTCTGCTATCTGGCGAGCGGGAAGCCCGTGGTCACGCAGGAGACCGGTTTCAGCAACATCCTGCCCACCGGCGCCGGCCTGTTCGGGTTCTCCTCCCTGGAGCAAGCCCGGA
>JBAXWO010000488.1:0-2717 GCA_037128375.1 bacterium | reverse complement strand
GGCGGTGGAGCTGGAGAGTTTCACGCTGGCCGCGACCGAAGCGGACTTCTGGAAATTGGCCGCGCATCCACGCACCTGCCCCGATGCGATGCGCGAACGCTTCGCCGAGTACCTTTACCGTGCGATGACGCATAACGCGCCGCTGGCCGCTCCGCAGGACGTGGCCGCTGTCCTTGCCTCTTACGCCCGCGACGCCAAGGCACGCATCGAGCACGCCGACTTGCCCGCACTGGCCGGGTTGCGCGAAGCTCTGGAGCACGCCTTGGGGCTTAAGTTCGATGGCGAGAAGGGCGAGCACTTTTTCCGATCCACGCTGATTCAGACCCTCTTCTACGGCATATTCTCCGCTTGGGTGCTTTGGGCGAGGAAGCGCAAGCCCGCCACCGCCGAGTCCGCCCAGGAAAAGACGCTCAAATATGCCCTGCAAGAGTCGGCGGCTACCTACCGCACGGATGCCAAGCAGTTTGAATGGCGTTCGGCGGTATGGCTCCTGCGCGTGCCGATGATCCGCGCCCTGTTTGGTCAGATTGCAACACCCGAACGCCTCGGCCCCTTGGGGTTGGAAGAAGTCCTCGACTGGGCTGCGTCCGCCCTGAACCGCGTGGACGGCGACGCATTCTTCACCGCTTTTGACGAAGGGCACGCCGTTCAGTATTTCTATGAACCGTTCTTGCAGGAGTTCGACCCCGAGTTGCGCAAAGAGCTGGGTGTGTGGTACACGCCAACCGAGATCGTCGAATATCAGGTTGAGCGTGTGGATACCGTCCTGCGCGAAGAGTTGCACATCGCCGACGGCCTCGCCGACCCGCGCGTGATCGTCCTCGACCCGTGCTGCGGCACCGGGGCGTATGTGCGTGCCGTCCTGCAGCGCATCGCCAAGACGCTGGATGCCAAGGGCGACGACGGCCTGACGGCGCAAGACCTGAAGACCGCCGCGCTTGAACGAGTCTTGGGCTTTGAGATCCTGCCCGCGCCGTTCGTCATCGCCCATCTGCAAATCGGCCTGTTGCTGGAAAACCTCGGCGCACCGCTCAACGAGTCCAAGGACGAGCGCGTCGGCGTCTACCTGACCAACTCCCTGACCGGGTGGGAACCGCCCAAGGAGAAGCCCAAGCAAACGATCATGTTCCCGGAACTCGAAGTGGAGCGCGACGCGGCCAACCGTGTGAAGCAGGGCAAGAAGATCATCGTGGTTCTCGGCAACCCCCCCTACAACGGTTTCGCTGGCGTCAGCCCCGAAGAGGAAAACGATCTTGTAAAACCGTACAAGGAAGGTCTCATTTCCAAGTGGGGCATCAAGAAATTCAATCTGGACGACCTCTATGTCCGTTTCTTCCGCCTGGCCGAAAAGCGCATCGCCGAACACAGCGGCATGGGCGTGGTTTCGTTCATCTCCAACTTCTCATATCTCAGCGACCCCTCCTTTGTGGTGATGCGGCAACGGTTCCTTGAGGAGTTCGATAAACTCTGGTTCGATTGCCTGAACGGCGACAGCCGCGAGACCGGCAAGCAGACTCCAGAAGGGAAACCAGATCCATCCGTCTTCTCGACGCAATGGAACCGCGAAGGTATCCGTGTCGGCACGGCCATCGGCATGATGGTGAAATGCAATATCCAAAGTGGAAGCGGCGTCCCGCCGCTTGTGCGGACGTGTCGGGATCAAGCGGCGGGACGCCGCTTCCACCTTCTCTTCCGGCAGTTCTGGGGCACGAAGAAACGCGAGGAACTACTTGCCAGCATCGCGTCCTCAAAGTTTGACGCACAATATGAGACCGTCGCGCCCACCGTTGATAACCGTTGGAGTTTCCGGCCAAGCCAAGTGACTGCGGCCTATCTCGGTTGGCCCAAGGTGACAGACTTGTGCGAGGTGCCGCCATTCAACGGGCCAGTGGAAAGACGTGGCAACTCATTGATTGTCTTCCCTGAAGAGGCAGACCGCCTCAACGCGCTTGCCAATTATCTCGATCCGAAAACGACGAATGAAGAGATCAGCGGACTTGTCCCCGAGTTTATGAACTCTTCTGGCGAATTCAAGGCGGAGAAAACACGCTCTTTGCTGAAAGGTAAAGTGGTTTTTGATACCAGCAAAATCGTGCGGTATCCGTTCAAGCCGTTCGATATTCGATTGGCCTATCTTGATGGTGAGATTCAACCTCTCTTTTCCCGTCCGAGTCCGAAGCTTCTTTCGCACGGTTTCGCAGGTAATTGCTTTTTCATTACGCGAGACACGGCAGACAAGGACCCCGAAGGCCCGCCGTTCTTGTTCTCCCCTGTAATATGCGACTACGATTGCATTTCTGGACACGCACGGCATTTTCCGATCCGTCTTAAGAAAATGGAGAAGGTGGAACGCGCTAAAGACGAAACCGGCAAGGTTGTGCAAAAAAAACAGACGGTATTGTTTGAGGATGATACGGCATCGGCCAATCTTTCGCCCGCCGCCCGCGCCTATCTTGCCACGCTGGGTTTCCCGAACCCCGACGAAGACACCGAAACGGCAGAAATGATTTGGATGCACGCCTTGGCCATCGGTTACGCGCCCGCCTACCTGACGGAGAACGCCGACGGCATCCGGCAGGACTGGCCGCGCATCCCCTTGCCCGCGACGAAACACGCATTGCTGGCATCCGGAGCCCTGGGGCGGCAGGTGGCGGCGCTGCTTGACACGGAAACGCCCGTTCCCGGTGTGACCTGCGGCGCGGTCCGCGGAGACCTCA
>JBAXWO010000487.1:0-2718 GCA_037128375.1 bacterium | reverse complement strand
GGGAATTGAATGTAGGAGGGGCTCTCCGAGCCGCGATCCCTGAAACAGAAGAATCGCCGCTGAGGACAGCGCCTCCCACGCTTTGCAACAAGTCGCTTGTTATTCTCGACATCGCGGAGTATAGTCCTGAATAGTTCAACTAAACGGGAGCGTGATCTTTAATGGAAAACACTGTCATCCCATAGGCAACGTTTCATGATCACAAAATCCCCCTATTTGCTGATGTTTTGGAATCGTTTGCGAAAGTGTGACTTTTGACATTTTACTCATAATCCTAATCGTAATCTTAATCATAATCCTCTCTGGGGCAGGAGATTACGATTACGATTAAGATTACGATTAGGATTCCTGTGGGATGCTATTGATTAAGATTCTGGTTCCGGCTATGCCGGGTTAGGAAAGAGAGGGCCTCATGAATCGCACAGGATACCAGGACTTGATGGCGTGGAAACTGAGCGCTGGCCGCAAGCCGCTTCTGGTGCAGGGAGCACGACAGGTGGGGAAGACCTGGTTGCTGAAAGAGTTCGGCCGCAAGGAATATGGCGCCTGCGCCTATTTTAACTTCGAGGAGACGCCGGCGCTCGCTTCCTTATTCGAGGGAGATCTCAAGCCGGATAAAGTCATCGAATTGCTTTCCGCGTACCATGGTCAATCCATCGTTCCCTCCAAAACGCTTGTGGTCTTTGACGAAATACAGGCCTGCCCCAGAGCGCTGACCAGCCTGAAATATTTCTGCGAGCAGGCGCCCGAGGTCCACCTGATGGCCGCAGGTTCTTTGCTGGGGGTGAGCGTCGGCAAGACGACGGGATTTCCCGTGGGTAAGGTGAATTTCCTGACCCTGTATCCGCTCAGTTTCTTTGAATTCCTTGAGGCCCTGAACGAAGGAGCCCTGCTTGAGTTGCTGCGGGGGAAGAAGGATTTCGAGCCGATCGTCGAATTGTTGCATGAGAAACTCGCCGACTTGCTGCGGGTATTCCTGTTTACGGGTGGTATGCCGGAAGCCGTCGAATGTTATCGCCAGACGCGGGATTATGCAGCCGTTCGCGCCATTCAGAAAGACATACTCAATGCCTACCATCGTGATTTCTCCAAGTACACGACACCGACTCAGGCCGTGCGGGTTTCGGAGGTCTGGCGGTCCATTCCGGCGCACCTTGCCCGCGAAAACAAGAAGTTCAAGTATGGCGCCATCCGACCAGGCGGACGGGCGAGTCAGTTTGAGTCAGCGGTGGAGTGGCTTCGTCGCGCGGGGTTGATGTATGCCTCCGTCAATATCACGGCCGCACGCCTGCCGCTGGCGGGATATGAAGACCATGTCCGGTTCAAAGCCTATGTGCTCGATTGCGGACTGCTTGGCGCGCTGATCGATGTGCCTGCCCGGATCATCACGCTCGGCGACGCCTCGTTTTGCGAGTATAATGGGGCTTTTGTGGAAAACTTTGTCGCCGCGGAACTGGCTCGAAAACAGGACGGCGTGCTCCACTATTGGATTAGCGACGGGATTGCCGAGGTCGACTTTATCGTCGTGCATGAAGGGGCGATCCTGCCTCTTGAAGTGAAGAGCGGAATGCATCGCGCGGTCAAGAGCCTCTGGGTGTTTGCCGACAAATTCAATCCTCCCAAAGTGTACCGCACCTCGCCGCGGAATTTTGAATGCCGCGACCGTTTCACAAATATCCCTCTGTATGCGATAGGGCTTTTCCCAGAGTTTCGGTAATTCGGTAAGCGGGGTATCCATTTGACTGGCGTAGCCACAATCTGTAGCGCGAGGGGATTCACCACCCGCTCCGCTGGAGAAAGAGGAGGCGCGGAGAAGTTGACACGGAGAAAGCCTCTTCCTCCCCTGTCTCTTCCTCACTCCCGCGAAGACGTTGAACGAATTTCTCATAGGGCCTGAACCTGGATACGATCCTGACCAGCTTCCATAGAGTTCCGGCCCTATGAGAAATTCGTTCAACACCGGGGTTTCGAGGTGAAGGCAGAGCTATTCTCGGTGTGGATTCCTCTCCGTGTTTCCGTGCCTCCAGCCGCAGGCGGGTGGTGAATCTTGGCTTTCTTTATATGAACGTGAAAGGCGCTATGTGCAACCACAAGATGTAGGGTGTGCGCCAGCGAAATGGATACCCCAGTACGAAAAAATCGTTACCGAAACTCGATTGATTCAATTCGTAAGGGACCAACAACCAACAACTAATCACCTTTTCCCTGGCTCCCGTACAAGTTCATGCCCTATCAGTCAAACCGGCATGTTTTCAATGTGGGAGGCGCACTCCGTGCGGCGACTGCTCGTTCCAGGGCTCCTAGATGGAGCCTGTCGCGGCACGGAGTGCCCCTCCCACATTAAAGAGAGAGACTTGGATAAGTTTTTCAACAGGCTGCTCTGATAAATTCGTGCGACACTTGGTTTGTGAGTAGGGAAGCGAGAAAGCGGGTGTAGTTCTCTGTGACCTCAGTCTTTCCTCATTCTTCACTCCAGCGGAGCGGGTGGTCATTCCCCTCTTTCTCGGCCCTGCGACATCAGCACGTGCATTGAGGTGGCAGCCGACGTCCCGGCGGCTGCATTGTGCGGTATGCTTGGCAAGTCGAATGCGTTCGCCGGGACGTCGAACGCCACCTTGCGGAAGATTCATTTCCGGCGGCTGCATTGGCGCATCATAAGTCGAGTGCATTGAGGTGGCAGCCGACGTCCCGGCGGCTGCATTGTGCGGTATGCTTGGC
>JBAXWO010000486.1:0-2723 GCA_037128375.1 bacterium | reverse complement strand
AGGCCTGGCGCGCCTACGTGGACGACGTCGTGACGCCGGTGGTTACCCGATTCGTAAACTCGACAGAAATGGAAATGCGTGCTTGAACCTTCAAGGTGGCGACCTGTCTGGGATTAGGGGGCGCCCATCGCCCGTTGTCCGGAACTCGCCCGTGCCTGAGCCACTCGTCATCGAAACACCATTTGTTTTTGAGCGGACGACCGCCGAGGCTATGCGGAACACCTTTGCCGACGGAGGGCTCTGGTTCCTCATCTGGAGTTCAAAGAACACCGGCATGCCGCCGCTTGACGGGGCTGAAGCACTCCACAGGATTCTGGATAATTTTGTGACGGCTGAGCCTTTCAGGTCCGCGGCAGGGATGCCATCCGGATTCTATCGGTGGGGGTGATATGACGATAATGACAGTGGGTGAACTTCTGGACCGCGGTTGGGATTTTGAAACCCGTTTCATTGCGTACTATACCGAGATACGCGAGCACTCCGCCGACAACGACGTGCGGCTGCTGACCTACTATCTCGCCCGTCATCGGCGCCACCAGGAAGAGGCCCTGGCGGGATTGACGTCGGACATGAGGCGTCACCTACGCAAGGTGGAACTCACGTTCGATGCGCCGTTTGACATTGATGCCGACTTTGCTCTGCCGGCCTGTGCTCCTGAGGCGGTCACGGGCGTTGAGTTGATTGAAATGGCTATAAGGCATGACCGTGAACTGGTATCGTTCTACCGGTCCATCCTGTCGCAACCGCTGAACGATGGAGTACGCGGGTTTATAGAGTCCCTCGTTCGCCTGGAAGAGCGCGATATCGTGATGCTGAAGAAAATGTTGGCAATGCACTACTTTTGATCAAGGCACTTCTTATGGGAACCTTCAGATTGGATGCGCTCCCACTGGTGGACATGAATACGCCCCTTCCCGCAGGGGTCGACGGGTTAACCGGGACGGTTCTTCTGCACAATGCGCGGTGGTTTACACGGATTCGATGGATCGTGGTCGTCGTTTTGGCGGGCGTTGGCATGGCGGGGGGGGTGCTCGATTCGGGATTCCTCAGGCGTTTCGGGTTTTTGCCGCCCGGGCTGTGGCCGTTCGGGTTGGCAGGTGCCCTGGCGCTATTAAACCTGGCATCCAGCGAGTGGGTCGGTCAGCTCGCCGCAAGGGCGCCCACTCCCAGACGCGGCGTGGCCGCGAATATCTGGTTCCAGATTATCTCCGACCTAATCGTCCTGACGGTGCTGGTGTATTGGGTGGGCCCGACCCAAACGGTTATCGCTTATTCCTATCTTTTTCACATCACGTTGGCCTGTATCTTCTTTGGCCGCCGCGACAGCTTTTTGGTGACACTACTGAGTGCGATACTCTTCCTCACAACAGTTTTCGTGCAGTATCTGGGGCTATTTTCTAATCCGGGTATTCTGGCATTCGGGACGTCGGACGCGCCGGATATTCTTGAGAAGGTGATCTTTGCCGGGCCAACGGTATTTGTGTGGGGGGTTGTTTGGTATCTGGTGTCATCCATTTCGGATGCCGTCCGGCAGCGTGACTGTGAACTGGATGAGGCCAACAAGCGGCTGATGCGCGCCGATGAAAAGATCAACCTGCAGATGTTGCGTGTCACGCACGACCTGAAGGCTCCCTTTGCAGGCATCGAGAGTAATGTTTCGGTTCTGAAGCAGCTGCACTGGAATGAAACACCGGAACCCGTCCGTCAGATCATTGGCAAGATTGATGCGCGGTCCGTGGCGCTTCGTGCCCGGATTGGCGACATCCTCATGCTGGGAGGTCTGCGTTCTTCGCGGACTGAGGAGAGAACGGCCGGGCCAGTGGATCTGCATGGGGTGCTGGAGGCCGTGCTTCAGGATGTCCAGGGGTTGGAGATGGAGAAAAAGGTCTCCGTCAATCTTCAGGCCAGCGACGTCAGAGTGTTCAGCGATTTTGGGCAATTGAAGATTCTCTTCTTGAATCTTATCTCGAATGCAATAGTCTACTCGCAGACCGGTGGAGTTGTTGAGGTGGCGATTGAAGGTATGGCGACGCGCGTGAGAGTGCGCGTCGTTGATCACGGCATCGGCATCAGTGACGAGGCGTTGCCTCACATATTCGAGGATTTCTTTCGAACTCAGGAGGCGGCGGCGTTCAATCCGAATTCGACAGGGCTGGGACTGGCGATTGTGGGTCAGGTTGCCCGTAACTTGGGGCTCGCGATCACGGTTGAGAGCGAGCAAGGCAAAGGGACGGTTTTCGAGGTGTTCATTCCGAAATTTAATGGTTAAGCCGAGGAGAGGCCATGGCGCGAATCACACTGATAGATGATGACGTTGAATTGGCCGATAACACGGCCGCTCTCATTCGGCAGGAGGGGTATCAGGTTACCGTGCTGAATACGACCGAGAATGCGGTGCGGAAGCTGATCGAAGATATGCCGGATTTCGTGATCCTTGACGTCATGTTCCCCGACAATCCCGTTGCCGGTTTTGACCTGGCCCGACAAATTCGTCGTACAAAGGCGACCCGGGAACTTCCCATTATCCTGCTGACCGGCCTCAACCAGCAATTCCCGATGGACTTTTCAGCCAAAGATATTGACCCGGACTGGATGCCTGTCCAGGACTTCGTTGAAAAACCGGTCAAAATACCTGTCTTGATGGAAAAGATGAACCGGTTGCTGAAGAAGCGCTGACCGACCGGCGCTACGGCGGGTGTTTTCTAAGCAAGCAGATATTTCGT
>JBAXWO010000485.1:0-2731 GCA_037128375.1 bacterium | reverse complement strand
GAAGAAGGAGGCAACGGATCCGAAAACGCGAGTAAAGTAAGACAACGAGACAGATTGCCGCGCCTAGCGCTAGCATGGGCGCAAACACGTTGTATTGTTCCACTGCCCCTGTCATAGAAGTGCCGTCCACTGCCCGACCTCAAGAATGACCCACAACTCACGCCATCGCAGTTCCGCATCGGCTAAAGTGTGTAGTCCCACCAAAACGAAGCGATCAGATCTCATAGTTCCGCCCCCTCTCCCATATTGTCCTATCCCAAAGTTTTTCCCTCAGCCACCTCTCTGTGGCGTCTTGTTTCGTTACGCTCCATCGACAGTCCCTGAACAAACTGCTGCCCCCTCTTGACATCCTTGGACACCTGCACGAGCACTTGGCTTTGTAAACTTCGTAAATGTCGTAAGTTCTAATCATCCAGAAATCGATCTTCCTGTGATCAGGGACGGGCTCAGTAACACTGTGCAAGAAATCATGAGTTGAACCGACGCTAATATACCACTTCTTGGCATTACCTTCTTCACCCTCCAAGCACAGTTCGCCATTCCTAACAGGAAGATCATTAAGCGGCCCATCGAAGTAGGCGATGTCCCACATGTGAGACACGACCTCCCACCCCTCGTACTCTGGTGCTTCAGGGACGCCGGAACCAGGCATGTGCGGTTCCCAAGGGAACCATGGCCAGAACGTCCCTTCAGGATTGACAGGCCATATATACATTCCTGTCGTATCCACGTGCATGACGGGATCGGCTGCCACAAACGCATACAGGTTCCTTCCGCCTCTCTCACCGATCGGATCCCTACTCACCCACCGCGACAATTCTGTACTGTAAAATCGGAGGCCACGTTCTTGCAATCGTGAGCCGGGGACATGCGTTTTCGGGCTCGCAGGGGAGCGGGCGGAAGGCCGGGCAAGAGAGGTTGTGAGGTGGTAGCCCATGGGAAAGGAGTTATGGCATGCCCGAGACGCCAGATACGCCCTTCAATTGTGGCACCAGACCCGGGAGATCATCCTGAATCGTTTGCCACAGAACCGACGCCTCCACGCCCCAATAGTGATGCACGGCGAAGTTGCGCATGTCGGCCATCAACCGCCATGGAATATCGGAATATTGCGCGGCGATATCGACCGGAATGCGCCCCGCAGCCTCACCAATAGTTATGAAATTGCGGATGACGGCGTCGATGGTGCGCTCGTCGTCTTCAAAACACTCATACGTCATCCCGGTCGTGTACGTCTGAATCCGCCCTATGGCATCGAGGATGTCGCTGACCAAGACTTGCCATTCCCTATGCGACATTCACGGCCTCCGAAAGGATCTTCCCGCGCAAAGAGGGTTTCAGAGCCTTGGGCATGACCAGATCAACCCGATCCACGCCCAGAAGGGTCTCAATGTCGTGCTGAACCCGGAAGAACTCCAGCAAACCCAGGGGCCGATCGAACTCGACCAGTAAATCCACGTCACTCGCCGCGGTGGCCTCATTCCGGGCGACGGAGCCGAAGATCGCCAACGACTTGATGCCGCGACGGCGGAATTCGTCCATGTGCCCCGCCAGCCGGCTCATGATCTCTTTTCGTTCTCGTACCATCAGACTTACCCCGCGCTTTATGACCGAATAGTATGCCCATCGTTCGTCAATCGCAATCTCAGACTGAAACGACGCACGCCGAGATAATCGGTCGAAAAACTCGATGCCAGTCCGACTTTTAACAGTCAGGGCTGATTGGTGTTCGCCGCCTGCGATCCAGGGATGTATTTCGTCCTGTCTGGTCGCCCATCGCCATCAGTGTCGTATTCCTTTTTTCCTGATTTGTAGACCCATTCGTCCACTCTCCCATCGTAGTTCTTGTCGAATTCCGCAAAGAGGTCGTGAGTTCCATAATACTGCCAGGAATCCACCTTTCCATCGAAGTTCTTGTCCACTTCCATGGACTTCTCGGCGAATTGGGGCGTCTTGGTCCACCGGATCCATGCATCTGGGTTCCCATCCTTGTTCTTGTCGAACAGCAGGACGACGTCGTCGTTTGATTCATCGAGACCTAGGAAATCGGCAAGGCGCATCTGCTCCCGCAGTTGTTCGGGATATTGTTTAGACCGGTTGCAGCCTCCGCAGACCGATAATGCGAAAAGCACGATAATGAATGGTGGTGTTGGGTGCATGGCGGATGACCTCGCAGACTATTGAAGGTCACCGTCGTTCCAGGCGTCGTCGCAACAGTCCTTGCAACTCCCGGTTTGCGAGCAGACCTGAGCCCCCCATCGGGTATTCCAATAGTCTCGTGATTCGGCAACTCGACCACTAAACATATCGATGATCTCTTTGATAACTCCCGCCGCAGTCCCGGTCTCAACGTTACAGATCTTCCCGATCTGACAGCCAACATAGCAATGTCGCGGCGCGTCGAAGTCGCGATCAGGATCGTACGGCCAGAAATTCTGTGCTGGTGTATACGCAGCCGCACCAACGTCACGCGCACAACAGACGTTGATTTCCAAACCAAGCGGGTCGAAATACAAAAGCGGCTGGTTCTTTACGAACCCGTAGAGATTGGGATCAACCCTTGAAAGTTCATACACCAGTTTCTTCGATTTCAACGGCTTAATACGTATCTTTTCCCCAATCGGATCCCTGCTCACCCACCGCGACAATTGTGTACTGTAAAATCGGTGGCCACGTTCTTGCAATTGTGGCAAGGGGGTATGCGTTTTCGGGCTCGCATGGGAGCGGGTGG
>JBAXWO010000484.1:0-2733 GCA_037128375.1 bacterium | reverse complement strand
TCTCCCTCCGGGCTGCCCCGTATGTAGGAACCCGGCGGACACCACACCATCCTCAGAAGAACACCATCGCCGATATCCAACGTTTCGACATCGCCCGCCTTCTTGCCATCCCACTTGGCCGCCCTGTTGATTGGCAACGTACTAGGCTGCGTTTTGGCGGCAGCCTCCCGAGATTTCGCATCTTTAATGAAATCCATGTCATCCGCGTCCCAGTTTGAAGATGACTTATGCCCGCTTCTACGCATATACTCCTCGTATGCAGTTGCCGCCTCCGCGTACCGTCCAACGCCGTAGCGCGCGTGCGCAAGCATGTATGCGGAGTCCCATATTGGATACTCACGGTAATATGCATAACCACCTGCAGATCGTGCAGCCGCCTCAACGTTAGTCAACATCGATTCATAATCCCCACTCGCCAGATCGTCGCAGGCCCTTGCCAAATATACGCAGGCCCGCTCTTGGTCGTTTGTCGCTTCTCGAAAATAGATATAACCCTCTGCGGTCGCCCCCCCCCACTTGTTTACGATACCCTGCCACTTTGCCACAACCCGATACTGGCCCCGCAAATTGGCGGTGGCCTCCCCTGGAATAACCCATTCTGATCTTCGAGGGTCATCATCCCACACCCTGCCTTCACGCCTCAATACCGGCTTTAGCACACTCACCTCGGTGCCCGCAACCTCCCGCATATGACAGTCAGCGGTTTCGTACCATTTCTCCGGCACCAATGGCTTTACGCTTTGCGAGCCGCTTGCCACCCCGGACTTCGACGAATGCAGGCGTAACTCCAACTGAACAGGCATCCCACTAAGATACCAATAACAATACGGTGCGTCAGCGTCCTTGAAATAGTCTCGCGGATTCACAATCAAATAATATGCATCTTTCCAAGTCTGCGTGACAACGCCAGGCACCCTGCCATCGTCGACCACTTTCTGGCCAGTTTCCCCACGTTCTCCCGCACCGTCTGCATATATTCGAGCTATGCAGCACGTCATACACACAAAACCATACAAAAACATCCAGCCGATCTTCAACATAGCTCCCCCTATCACCAGACGCCACATTGCACAACCATCTATTCTTCCAAGTCCGCGCCCGGTTGTAGATTGCCCTTATGCGACCTGACATCAATAGATTTCTTGCAGCCATCATTGAGCACAGCTCCATACGAATTCACCCCCGGCGGGCAGAATTCCTTAACCCACCACGACTCGGGGTTTTCATCCAGATGGTGCGTGTAAGAATATTCAGAGATATTCCCCATCGCTACGTACCGCATCACGCACTGTCGGCGCCCATAGTACGCAGGACTCGCCCCTTCATTCACGGGGAAATAAGAGGTGTTGTGATGTTTGACACAAGTTGAATGCCCAATTTCATGTGCAATTGTGCTCTTTACCCAGCCCTCCGGTTTATTCTCCATCTCAGCCCTATCAATAATGACTTTCTCATAGGCAGAAGGCGTACCGCTTTCATAATACTGAGGTCCGCCCGCCCCATCTGCTGGCGGATCATCAGAGATGCAATGACCGATTTGTCTATCTTTCAGATCACCATTGACCAGATGTATTGCATAAACTGGGTCGACTTGCGCTGGATCGGGGTCTTTCCACGACTGCCTGTTAGAGTCAACTATCCTTTTGCCGGCGCCTCTTTTACCTGCCCCCGTCCACTGAGTAGCTCCTATTTTGTGGCACTCGACACCGGACGCCGTTGGATAGAAGCCGAACTTCAGATTCTCAGGGTCATATATGAACAAGTCTCTCTTCGTGACAGATGTTCGTTTGTGTTTCGGATTTCCGTCTTCATCAAGAACAAAGAATCCGCGGTATTCTTCGTAACGCGTTATTCCGTCACCTGTTGCAGCAATATCAGCCGGATCATTATCGTTGTCGTCCGTTTCGGCAGAGGTGTTGTTCGGTCCCGTGTTCTGGTCCGCGCTATCCCATATGTGATTCTCAGGGGCCTCGTCTCGCGGGATGTTCGTGTGCTTTTTCGTGCCCCCTTCTTCTGTTCCGACATATGTGGAACTGTCATCCTGCGGGGTAAAGGTGACCTTGATCTTTCCGTACGCGCCGTAGTCGAAACACTTCACCGTGACAGTGGCATCCGGAAGATTGTCTTCTGTTGTTTCGGCAACATCATTGTTTTCGCCTGAGATCGTTAACCCCGGCTGTCCCGGCAGAAACTGCAGATCTTTCCATGTGTCCGTATCCTCGGGACCCTCGATCGTCTGTGGAGCGTTGAGGCAGTACCCGGGTTCATCCGACACATCAAACAGGGTGAACGTGAACTTTCCTTTAGCGGTGCCATGCGAGACAAAGGCACGAATGGTGGTTGGGTTGTCGTTGTCTTCGTCTCCACCCTTTGGGTCCCAGTCTGCATCGCACTTCTCGATCGTGACAGTGATGCCAGAATTGTCGTCTGTCTTGTCCGACGCCATATCGAGTCTTTTATCCCTCGACTCCGGTTGCTGTTGCACGGTGGCGGAGCCTGATCCTACGGCCTGCGTCGACGTTTTCCACACCGACCAGTCGTAGGCCACCATGTAAACGGCATCGATGTCTGGGCGGTCCTCGACCGTCAGAAAAGCCACACAGTTCCCCTTGTCATCCGTCATCACCGGCTCCTCCGGGAAATGCGCCCACGCGCTTAAGTCATGGGGGTCGTTCGGGAAGTTGTTTGTGACCATCAATACACCATTCGTCCAGTACTTAACCGTCTCAACAA
>JBAXWO010000483.1:0-2755 GCA_037128375.1 bacterium | reverse complement strand
GTATGTGCCCAAGGGCCAATTGCGCCGCGGCTTCACCCCGAAGCGCGTCCGGAACGATCCGTTTCGCGACGACGCGTTTCCGGGAGTCCTCGGCCGCCGACAAGCCGCGGCGGGTTCCCTGGGAAAGTTCATCGAAAGCCCTGTCCGCTTCCGTCTCTTCGCCCTCCATGACCAGCGGGATGACTTTGGCATAGAACTTGGCGTCCATTTCCGTTCCGGACCGCCAGGCCAGGATGCGTTGCGTCACCAGCAGCAGCGCCCCGATCACCACGCCCGTCACCAACACCCCGCGCACGATCTTGCGCCGCGGACTTGCCTTAATTTTCCCATTCATAGTGATCGGCACCATAGACTGCCCTGCGATTTTGCGCAAGTCCGGTCGATCTGGCGTTCAGGACCCTCCTCCCATGACTCCTGAACGGGTTTCGGGAATCTTGACCGGATCAATACGAAGGTGATATCTCCTTCGCGGACCGGGGAATAAGTGGCTGTCGAAAGGGATGGCAGGGAGGGTGGCGCAGAAAGATGTATAGCCTGTTTGTCGTGGCCATCGTGATCCTGGTCATCAACCTGCCGTTCGGCTTCTGGCGCGAGGGCGTGCGCAAGTTCTCCCTTCCCTGGTTCCTGGCGATTCATCTTCCGGTTCCACTGGCGGTGGGGGTGCGGGTGTTGTCCGGCGTGAGGTGGAGCCTCTCAGTCTTGCCGGTACTGATCGGGGCGTTTGCGGCCGGCCAGTATCTCGGGGGATTCCTGAGGCGACGGGTTCGGCAGAAAGGCGGCCGGTCCGTGTAGCCCGCTGAAGATGGTTCGTCCCGTGGGAGGCTACTGTTCCATCACTTCGCTAAGAAACTCGCGAAAGTCTGTGTCCTGACCGGAAGAAACAGATTGCCGACGCCAACGTTTTCGCCTACCTTTTCCCGTGTCGAACAGGCTGTCATCGTCAACTCATTGTTGGATGTAAGTAGTTAAACTGTATAATGTTGCGAAATTATTTATCAGGCTTGCCCTCTGAATTCCATGCCTGAAACCTGAACGGTGAATAAACAAGAAAACAGATCACGGGCGGCTTATAGGGACGCCGAGGCTGAAGCGATTCAGTGTAGGCCATTAGGTCAAACGGCATCAAGACGGACTCCACATATCGAAATGACTTGGCACCAAAGCACGCTACAATCCACGAATTTCCTGACCGTCGACCGCCCAAGAACCTTCAGCCTGCATCGTGAGGGATGCTCCACACCATGAACCTATCCAAGTCCATTGCCCCCTCCGACCTGACCGCTGCGCTCAACCGGTTCTGGGAGGTCTCGGCCGCGAAAATACGGTTGATGGAAAAAGCGGATGGTGACCGGGAGGGCGCCCCGGTGTTCACGATTGAGGGCCGCTATACGGCTCGCGGTTGGACGGAATGGACCCAGGGATTTCAGTTCGGCTCGGCGTTGCTTCAGTTTGACGCCACCCTCGACGTCGCCTTCTTCGAGATAGGCCGGCACCGCACCGTCACCCGCATGGCGCCGCACCTCACCCACTTCGGGGTGCACGATCACGGCTTCAACAACATCAGCACCTATGGCACGCTGTTGCGCCTGATCAATGAAGAACGCATCCCTGAGCAGGCGTGGGAGCGCCGCTTCTGCGAACTCGCGCTCAAAGTCTCCGGCGCCGTGCAGGCCCGGCGCTGGACCGCCCTGCCCGACGGTGGTTACGTCTATTCCTTCAACGGACCGCACTCGCTCTTTGCCGACACCATCCGTTCCCTGCGCGTGCTGGCCCTTAGCCACCTGCTGGGCCACGTCATGATGGGCGAACGCGACGAGCGCATCTCCCTTCTGGAGCGCCTGATCCAGCATGCGACCGCCACCGCCCGCTACAACGTCTATTTCGGCGAGGGGCGTGATGTCTACGATGTCCGGGGCCGCGTGGCCCACGAGAGCCTTTTCAACCTCAACGACGGGTCGTATCGGTGTCCGAGTTCCCAGCAGGGCTTTTCGCCCTTCACCACCTGGACCCGCGGGCTGGCGTGGGTGCTGCTGGGATTCGCTGAACAGCTCGAATTCCTGGCGATCCTACCCGACGCGGAGTTCCTTCCCTTCGGCGGGCGGGCCGCCGTGGAAGATCTCTTCCTGAAGACGGCCCGCGCCACCGCGGATTTCTACATCGCCGAAACCCCCACCGATGGCATTCCCTACTGGGATACAGGCGCACCGGGCCTGGCGCGGCTCGGGAACTTCCTGGATCGGCCCGCCGACCCCTTCAATGATTTCGAGCCGGTGGACAGTTCCGCCGCCGCCATTGCCGCGCAGGGCTTCCTGCGGCTGGGCCACTACTTGAAAACCAGGGATCCCGAGGCCGCCACCCGCTACGAGCAGGCCGGACTCCAGATGCTGGCCACCTTGATCGACGAGCCGTATCTCAGTACCGCTCCCGACCACCAGGGATTGCTCCTCCATTCTGTCTACCATCGGCCCAACGGCTGGGATCACATCCCGGCGGGCCGGAAGGTGCCGTGCGGCGAATCAAGCATGTGGGGCGACTACCATGTCCGTGAAGCGGCCCTGTACGTCAAGCGGCAGATCGAAGGCAAACCGTATCTGGCGTTTTGGAACGTCGTTAAGAGGAAATAAGCACTCAGGTGATGCCGTAAATATCGTGGTGTATCCAGCAGGTGGACGCCGGTGTCCCTACCGGCGTCTGACCGCGCTAGTACATTGACAATTTAATTATGCAACATTATGATGTTGGGCATGAAAAAGCT
>JBAXWO010000482.1:0-2771 GCA_037128375.1 bacterium | reverse complement strand
CCTGACCCTTAACGGCATGTCCGGGGGAACGGTGCATGTGCCCGACCAGCAAAACGAGGTGCCCATCATCCTGCGGTTACCGCGCGAGAAGCGCTCCGATGCCGCTTTCCTCAAGAACATTGTCGTCAAAGGCCGCGGCGGCCATGCGGTACAACTGGGCGAACTGGGCCGATTCGAGGATGCCATTTACGACAAGACGATCTTCCACAAAAACCTGGAACGAGTCGTGTACGTCACCGCGGAAATGGCCGGCCGCGGGCCGGCCTATGCGGTGCTCAATCTCCAGTCCCACTTCAACAAGCACCCGTTGCCGCCGGGCCTGAAGATTGACTGGCGCGGCGAGGGCGAATGGAAGATCACCCTGGATGTCTTCCGGGACCTGGGCATCGCCTTCGCGGCGGCCCTGGTGGCGATCTACGTCCTGCTGGTCTATGAGACCGCGTCGTACATTCTGCCCGGGGTCATCATGATGTCTATTCCGCTCACCCTCATCGGCATCATGCCCGGCTTCTGGTTGCTCAACATGATCGTGAACAAACCCGTGGGCGGGTTCAGCAATCCGGTTTTCTTCACCGCCACGGCCATGATCGGCATGATCGCGCTGGCCGGCATCGTGGTCCGTAACGGCATCATCCTGGTGGATTTCATCCGCAACGCCGTGGCGCGCGGACAGTCGGCCCGCGACGCGGTCTTTGAGGCTGGTGCGGTCCGGTTCCGCCCGATCTTCCTGACGGCCGGCGCGGCCCTGCTGGGCACATGGCCGATTACGCTCGACCCCATTTTCAGTGGCTTGGCGTGGGCCATTATTTTCGGATTGTTCGTCTCGACGGCCTTCACATTGCTCATCATCCCGACCGTTTATTTGCTGATCTACGGCAAGAAGCCGGAAGGCGAGAAGACGGAGGACCTCACATGAAACTATTGATGGTCATCGTATAGGGGGAGGAATCAACACACTACACACGCCCCTTTTCGAAGTTGACTAAAGCAGCACGCAGCCTGACTCCGTCATGGCATACTGAAAACCGAATGCCTACTGTGCCGCCAAGGGACTTCTCAAAACACCGACACCGGGGACGTTCTAGGTAACCAGCTCAGGTCCAATAGGTTGTAAACCAATTGACGCACGTTTTGGCTTTCGCTAAGTCTGGGCGTACCACGAGTCTGACGATGAGGACTGCGTCTGCTTCAGCAAACTGGTGGTGGAGTAGTCCGTGCACCAGACGGCAGATGGGGGCATGAACGAGAATACGCACCAGGATCCAGGCCGAAGGTTTTGGGCTGTAGACTGTCATTTCCGATAATTGGAGGCTGTCTTTATGATGGCCTTCAGCCTAACTCGCTTCAGCCTTGGCGACCCTATGGGACGCCAGTGGATTCGCATCAGGTGCGCGAATTACTAACCGTCTCATAATTGTATAGACATACTTTTGGGGGTTTGGGTATATTTTTCGGCGTGAGAAATACTGATGCCCGGCGATTGGATCATAAGACGCTGACGGAACTGCGGAAGCGAGCTGTGGGGCGAATCCAAGAGGGAGAAAGCCCTGAAGTGGTGGCGAAAGCGATAGGGGTGTGCCGTGCTACAATTTACGGGTGGTTCTCGAAATATCGTGGTGGGGGCTGGGATGCTTTGGATGCTCGCAAGCGTGGCGGGCGTCCGCACAAGCTGGATGGTAAGGCGATGAGTTGGATTTACACGACCGTGACCATGAAGAATCCGATGCAGATGAAGTTCACATTTGCTCTGTGGACGGCACGTATGGTGGGCACGCTGATCCTCAGGAAGTTTGGAGTCAAATTGAGTAAAGCTTCCGTATGTCGATTGTTGGCGCAACTGGGCCTGACACCGCAACGTCCTGTGTGGCGAGCCTATCAGCAAAAGCCGGAAGCGGTGCAACGCTGGCTCCGTTCTGAATATCCTCGGATTCGGAAGCTGGCGCGAAGCGAAAAAGCCCAGATATTCTTTGGCGATGAATCGGGCGTCCGGTCTGATCATCATGCGGGAACCACCTGGGCGGCGAAGGGGAAAACACCGGTTGTCAGCAGCACGGGGGCGCGATTCGGCATGAACATCATCTCGGCGGTCAGTGCGCAAGGAGAACTCCGGTTCATGATCGTGCCCGGACGAGTCAACGCCGGGGAGTTTATCAATTTTATCAAACGGTTGCTGGTTGGGGCGAAGGGGGTGGTCTTCCTTATTATGGATGGCCATCCGGCGCACAAGGCGCGATGCGTGACGCAGTTTATCGAATCCATCAAAAATCGATTCCGACTGTTTTTCCTTCCGCCTTATTCGCCAGAATTGAATCCAGATGAGCGCGTCTGGAACGACCTGAAGAACAACGCCGTCGGACGCCAGGCGATCTCGACTCCGGATCAATTGCATGGCGCAGTTCTTGGTCATTTGCGATTCATTCAGAAATCACCGAACCGAGTGAAGGGTTATTTCACCCATGCCGCAACACCGTATGCGGCATAATGTCTATCCTGAATTTTGCACCTAAAGACGTGTTTTGGGATTGAATAACCATCTGGGAACCCCAATAGGATTGACTGAAGTTCAAGTCGGTTAACCCTAAGCGGAGGTCACCCAGATGGTTATGCGGAAAGATGCGGGGAAAAACGAGTTGTGGACAAGTCGAAAACGGGCGGGACGCGGGAGCGAGAAAGACGGTGATCACGCCGGACACGCCCTATGGGGAATGTTCGGAACGGCTGACGGCGTTCGGCGGGTTGCTGGCGCTGGTGAAGTTTCTGGATTTGCTCGG
>JBAXWO010000481.1:0-2782 GCA_037128375.1 bacterium | reverse complement strand
AACCGCAGCAGCGGGTCCTCGATGTGGCGATGCGCTACTGGCGGCAGATTGAGCCGGATGAACCCCGCGACATCACGCGGTTGCGCTTCCTGTTGGGCGACGGTCTCGATGAGTTGAGGAACTGGGACCAACTCAGCCAGGCCGAGGCAACCGCCCTGAGCGGGCGCAGTGCGGCGGTGGCCTCTCTTAAACTCTCTCGCGTCCTTTCTGAAGCCCAGAGCTTCTATACGGCAGCCATGGGTAAACCCACGGATATCTATGACATGATCGGGCGACCGACGGAGCGAACCGGTCGACTGGTCGTCATCGACTTGCAGGGGCTCAGCGACACGGCCAAGCAGGTTGTCGCGGCACTCATATCGAGCGAGATTCTCAAGGCGGCGGCCAGCAAAACGTCTCCCATCAGGCCGTCCTTCCTGGTTTATGAGGAAGGCCACAACTTCGCCCCCGCCGGCGAGCCGGCGATCAGCCACAGGATCATCAAGAAGATCGCGAGCGAAGGCCGCAAGTTCGGCGTGGGTTTCGCGATTATCAGCCAGCGCCCGTCGAAACTGGACCCCGATGTGACGTCTCAGTGCAATACCCTGATCACCATGCGCCTAAAGAACCCGGACGATCAGCGGTTCATCACTAAGGCCTCGGATATGATCAGCAAGGCGGATATTGACGAACTGCCCAGTCTCTCAACGGGTGAGGCGCTCGTATGCGGCCGGTCGATCCCCGCGCCGCTTTTGGTGCGGATCGGGCGGAAGGCGCTGATGCATGGCGGAGAATCGCCCGACGTGCTCTCGATCTGGGGAAGACACAGTGGCTGAACCCATCCATGGCATCCTCACGGGTGAGGCCGCGTCGCTGGCGGTGGCTGACGCGCACTTCCCATTGTGGCGTTCCGTGGGGTTCAACGACTCTGCCGGCAACATTCACAGCCATGGGATTTCGTACCTGAGCGCCCTGGGGCTCTTGCACGGGTTCATGGCGGTGTGCGAAGTGCCGGCACCAAACGTGGGCGTGTATGCGTTTGCCGGCGACAATGTACGCTCCGATGTCGTCTGGTTCTCCCGCACCTCCGGCGAACCTGCCATGTTGTGCGAGTTCGAGCGCTATGCCGGCGCGGATGACGAGCAAACGCTGACCCGCAAGACGCAGAACCTGCTCCTTGCGTATCATCGCTGGAATCAGAGGCCCGAGACCTTGCTGCTGGCCTATTGGTGCGCCGGGGTTGCCGATCTTCCCAGTCACGTGGCCCTTCGGCGGCTGGTCCGCAACGGGTGGCAGACCGCGGCCGGAGAGCGGATCAGTGGTGCGCCCGTGAACGTGGTGTTCCTGCAGTTCCTTCTACGGAACGAGGGTGGGCGGTTGCGTCTGTGGAGCATTCGAGAACGTGGGGAGGCCGGCTGATGCAGAAGTTCTTCGTGCCACGTGCGGATCGTAAGTTAGGCGACCGGTATGAACTGCTGGAGTGCCTCGGAGATGGATCGTATGGGTGGGTGTGGACCGCCACGCGACTCAAGGATCAGGCCGTTGTCGCGCTGAAGATCCCCAAGGAACAAGGCGGATCAAACGAGACCCTGGCCGAGGGCAAGGCGTTGCTCAACCAGGCGCATCACGAAAATGTCGTGGCTGTGAACTGGATGGGCCGGGTGCCACCGGATCGCCAGTGGTACGTGATCGAGATGGAGTACTTCCCGAGTTCGACGCTGGCTCAAGTGTTCGAGAGCCAGGATAGCCCGTTCGCGAAGTCATACAAGGCCCTACTGGCCATCTACGAGCAGGTGCTGTGCGGGGTTGCGTTCCTGCACGGCTTGGGGATCGCACACGGCGACATCAAGCCGCACAACATTCTTGTGGCGGGAGACCGCGTCAAAATCACGGATTTCGGCAGCAGTGTGCAACCCGACGAGATGTACGTGCGGACCCGTGAGAATGGTGGAACGATTCTCTATTCGGCGCCGGAACGTCTCGGGTATTTTGGGACGGACCCTGGGGTAGGGGGGCCACTCCGCGGGGACATCTACAGTCTGGGAGTCCTCCTCTATTATCTGAGCACATCCCGCACGCCCCATGCGACGTTCACTCAGGCCGCGCGTTGTGCGCCGTTCCCGGATCCCAGTGAGTTGAACAGCAGCGTCTCGCCTGCATTGGCGGAGTTTACCATGCGGTGCCTCCAACGGCGGCCTGAGGATCGTTGGCCTTCCGTTGCCGAGATGCTGGCCCAGTGGGCACAGGTTCGCCACGCTCAACTCCAGTATGCCCCCCTTCGGGCGACTCCGAAAGCCATTGGAGAGACTCAGGACTGGTCATCGCGCGTCCTGGCGTATTTTGAGAAACGCGAGTACAGCCGTGCGGTCCGAGTTGCAGAGTCTGAGTTCCTTGCGACCAACGAACCGCATGCCCTGCTGCTGTTGCTGACGTCATTATACAAGGATGGCAAGTTCTTCGACTGTGCGCGGCGCATCGAAGGGTATCCACTGTTGTTCGCCAAAGGTGCGCCGCTCTGTCTGGACTGGATTGACTACAGCCCGAACGAGGCGGAATACCACAACCGAGTGAATTACCATCCCGCTGCGCTGCCGTGGTTGACTGCGCCACCAGACGTGTTTGTGACGCACACGGAGGCGGACTACGTTCGCACACACGAAATGAGTTTAGTTCCTGACAGCCGTGACAAAATCATGCCGCGCGATGCCCGGGCGGATTGGCAACGGCAAATCATCTTCGTCAAAGACAACCAGAATCCCGGCGACAGCACTGCCCAGGGGTCGAGCAGCAGCACCGCCAGCAG
>JBAXWO010000480.1:0-2782 GCA_037128375.1 bacterium | reverse complement strand
CAATGGGCAGATCGTAGTTGATCACGTGCGTGATCCCATCCACGTCGATCCCCCTGGCCGCAATATCCGTGGCGACCAAAACCCTGATCTTGCCGGTCTTGAACCCCGCCATCGCCTGCGTCCGGGCACTCTGACTCTTGTTGCCATGAATGGCCACCGCGGAAATGCCGTTTTCCATCAACTTGCGAACCACCTTGTCGGCGGCATGCTTCATCTGGACGAAAACGATCACCCGATTGACCCGCGAGTCACGCAAGAGCGTAACCAGCGACATGTCCTTGTCCTTCTTCTCCATGAACATCATCTTTTGCACAATCCGGTCGATCGTCGGCTGTTCAGGGGTAATGGTGATGTGGACCGGATCATGAACCATCGTGCGGGCCAGTGAGACGACCTCCGGCGCGAGCGTCGCCGAAAAAAACAGGGATTGCCGTTTGGGCGGCAGGGTGGCGATGACCTTGCGGATGTCGTTGATGAAGCCCATATCCAGCATCCGATCGGCTTCATCCAGAACGAAAATTTCAACGCTTCCCAAATGCACGAATCTTTGATGCATGAGATCCAGCAGCCGGCCCGGCGTGGCAACCACGATATCCACCCCGCGCGTCAGCGCAGTCACTTGGGGATGCTGGCCGGCGCCCCCGAAAATCACCGTATGCGTGATCGCCAAATGCCGGCCGTAGGTGCGGATGCTTTCGCCAATCTGCGCCGCCAGTTCCCGTGTAGGGGCCAGGATCAGCGCACGCGGACGCCCGCGCGCGGTGACGCGCTTCTCCCGTGAGAGATGCTGAAGCAACGGCAACGTGAAGGCGGCGGTCTTCCCCGTCCCCGTCTGAGCGCATCCCAGAATGTCACGGCCGGCCAGCAGGTGGAGAATGGACTGCTCCTGAATAGGCGTGGGCGTATTGTAGCCTTCCTCAGCCACGGCACGCCTGAGCGGCTCAATCAGCGCGGCAAAGACACTGCCGGTTTCCGCCACGGTCGCCACAGGGGCGGGATGCGCCGTGCGGGGAGCATGCGGAACGGAGGTGTGAGCGGGCACCGAGGGTTTGGGGTGGAGGGACTGGGCGGATACCGCCGGTTTATGCTGGTGGGAACCAGCCGGAACGATAGTTTTTTCGTGCATGTGTGGGGCTTTATAGCCCGTTTGAGCCAAAATGTCCAGTCTGGAAACAATCCTGTTGTATTACCCGGGCTCGTTTCATAAATTCACACGCTGTTTCAAAGGATGATGAATCAAGCTGATAAACAACCTCAACTCCCGGAGTTTCATATGACGGCGCCAACAACCGAAGCCATCCTCAACTACCATCTTGGCGGCAAGATAGGCATGCGGATTTCGAAATCCCTGAACGGGCCCGGCGACCTTTCCCTCGCCTACACCCCCGGTGTCGCCGTGCCGGTCAAGGAAATCGCCCGGGACCGCTCGAATCTCTATCGTTATACCGCCAAGGAAAACCTCGTGGCCGTCGTATCGGACGGCACCGCCATCCTGGGCCTGGGGGATCTGGGCGCCGAGGCCAGCATTCCCGTCATGGAAGGCAAAGCCGTGCTCTTCAAGGCCTTCGGCGATGTGGATGGATGGCCCGTTCCTGTCAATGGCTGTCGCCTGGGAGGGGGCCATACCGGCAAGACTGACCCCCGTCGCGTGATTGACGCCGTCTGCGCCATCGCCCCCATGTATGGCGGCATCAATCTGGAGGATATTGCCGCACCCGCATGCTTTGAAATCGAGGACACGCTCGACGCCATGCTCGACATACCGGTCTCCCATGACGACCAGTGGGGAACGGCAGTGATTACCCTGGCGGCCACCATGAATTACTGCCGCATTGCCAGCCGGGCGCTCCCCGAACTGCGGATCGTCATCAATGGAGCGGGGGCCGCCGGAATCCGAATCTGTGAAATGCTCAAGGCGTCCGGAGCCCGTGACATCGCGCTGTGCGACTCCAAGGGGGTTGTTCGCGACGACCGCAAGGATCTGACGGACAAGAAACGGGAGCACGCCGTGAAAACCACCGCAGTCACCCTGGGAGACGCCCTGCGCGGCGCGCATGTGTTCATCGGTGTCTCCGCAGCCAACTGCCTCAAATCCGACGACGTGCTCGGCATGGCGTCCTACCCGGCCATCTTCGCCATGGCCAATCCCGACCCGGAGATCAAACCGGAGGTCGTCGCCGCCGCCCTAGGCACCCGTCCCTATGTCATGGCCACTGGCCGCTCGGATTACCCCAACCAGATCAACAATGTCCTCGGATTCCCGTTCCTCTTCCGTGGGGCCCTGGATGTGCGCGCACGCACCATCAACCTGCCAATGAAAGTGGCAGCGGCCGAAGCGCTTGCCGCGCTCGCACGCGAAGCCGTACCCGTCGAGGTGCAGCGGCTCTACAATATCGCCCTCGAATTCGGCCCCCAGTATATCATCCCGAAACCGTTTGATCGCCGGCTATTCGTGGAAATTCCCTCCGCTGTAGCGCAGGGCGCCGTGAATTCCGGGGCCGCCGCACATTTTGACGTGAAAGCCTACCGGGCCGCCTTGATCGAAAGGGATCGAACCCGCCCCTTCCCCACAGCATGAGTATCCCATCGCGCCTGAAAATCGCCGGACTCGAATTCGATACGCCGCTGCTGGTGGCCCCTTTGGCGGGGTACTCCGATCTGGCGTTCCGCATGAGCGTGCGCCCTCTGGGCGGCGTCGGCCTGGCCTATACGGAGATGCTCAGTCCGGCCAGCCTTCTTCAGGGTAAGGGAAAACGGGGCCGAATCCTGCTCGCCACCTGCG
>JBAXWO010000048.1:0-10714 GCA_037128375.1 bacterium | reverse complement strand
CCGCCTTCCTGCTGCTCTGTGCCGGCGCGTGCCTGACCCGTTCGGCTTTTCACCTGGTGTTCATCATCGCGTGCGTGCCTTTTGCCCTGATTCCCCGAAGCGCCTCCCGGCGCCGTATTGCGGTGTGGGCGGTGTGCGCCGTGCTCCTGGTCACCAGCCTCTACGTCAAGAACCTCAGCCGGTTCGGCTTCTTCGGGAGTTCCAGTTGGTCCGGGATGAACCTTTTTCGGATCGCCGCGTACTCGGCAAACGCCAGAAGCGTGAAGGATTGTGTACAACCGAAGAGAATTCCCAGTATCGGCTCGGTCGTCAATCTGGCGGCCCGCTCGCCCGGGAGCAATACGCTGAACCGTCTTGTGCAAGAGGGCCGCCTCTCCAGAGTAGCGGCGATCATGCCCTTCAGCAAAATCACTGCCTATCCTGAGGCGTTCAGAACCCAGTTGTGGCACCGTGTTAACGCGCCGGAGTTGACGGAACCCTATCGGAAGTGGGGACTGAACATGAACCATGAGGCCTACGTGTCCGTCTCGCGCGAATACCAGACTGCCTCCACCTATATCATCCGGCACCATCCCCGCCAGTACGCTGCGGCGGGGAACGCCCGTCTTCGCCACCGGCCTTGTTCCGCAACAGGTGAGGGCATGGGGAGCAAACAGGAAGCCGAGTCTACTTGCGCCGCGTCATGCCTGCGGCGAATCGACTTCAAAATCACAGATCAACGGAAGATGGTCGGAGTGGGTGACCTTCGGCAGTTCGAAGTGGGTGACGCGAATCCCGGGACTGTATAAGATCAGGTCCAGTTCGGCCTTGGGTGCCCAACTGGGATACGTCGGACAATCATCGATGTTGGCGCTTTTGAGACCCGTCGCCGCCAGGAACAACTCCATCTCGGGGTCCCCCCAGAACACATTGAAGTCACCCGCAATCACGTAGGGCTTCTTGACATCCTTGACCAGCGTATAGAGATCGCTCAACTGGTGCTGGCGGTGGCGGAACTTTATGGAAAGATGCACGAGAAAAACCGTCAGTTTCTCGAGATCAAGCTGGATGACCAGTCGCTTCACGCCATGATCGAAATACAAAAATCGCTCCTGTTGCACCACGTCGCTGGTCAGGAATGCGTTCATCTGTTTGTTGGCCACCGGCAGAAATCGCACCCAGGACTTGTCCCCGTACTTGGATTCGAAGGTGTGGTAATGCCCCAGGGCCTCCGCCATGTACTCGGCCTGATTGACGCAACCGGAACGGAATGACCCGCCATCCACCTCAACCAGACCCACCACATCCGGCTTCACCGACCGGACAAATGCTGTGACCTCTTCCAACACGCTATGGGTACGCTTGAAATAACCGCTGCAAGGGAATGGAAAATGAAACCGCCTCCCAATCCCCGTGCAGTAACGCACATTGTAGAGCAGGAATCTCATGACCGCCTATTTATAGGTCAATTCCCTGTTCCGGACAATGCGCAAAAGAGGTGTCGCCCCCCAGGCCTCCTGATTTTTTCCGGCTCCGCGCAACCTCGGCAGTCGTTTCGCTATTGAAAAGAGAGGATCCAGCGTCTATCTTCAGGGTAACTCATGGTACAACGACCCTTTCGAACACAGCCCGGAGCGAGAAGCGCTATGCGACACGAACAATCCCGTTCATGTCCGGCTTATCTCCTTGCTCTGCTCATTGTTATACCGGTAACAATATTTGGCCAGCAGGTCATTTCCATTGAGGACATCAACGGCAAATATAAAGCTGCCAGACTGAAGATCGAATCCGACACCGTCGCTGCCTATAGCAACGCCCTGGTGGCAACCGGTAATCAGCTTAAACAGAAGGGGGACGTGGATGGCTATGACGCCCTGCAACTTGAACGGCGATGTCTGACCACGGCCGAGGCGCTTCCAGAGGGTCCCGGCAGGCGCGCCCTGGTCGACAAGGTGCCGGCACTGGATGCTGTCTTGAATAGATTGGAGACCGAGAAACTCACCCGGATCACCGCCTTGCTGAGGCAGTACATCTCCCACCTCGAACTTCAAATACCGAAACTGATGCAGGCTGATCGGATTCCTGAGGCCAGACAGGCCAGAGACCAAATGGAGAATGCCAGGCGGGAACTGGAGGCGGAGGTGAACAAACAACCCACGCCGCCCAACGCTGAGGGAACCACGGAGGTCGCCAAACGGAGTCCCGGCACTTCAGACCAAAAGAAGGCATTTCCTGACGATGCCGCCGAATACAAGGGGCATCACTACAAGTTGTACAGCGATGCCTCCAACTGGGATAAGGCTCTATTCCTCTGCAGGACCCGGGGCGGACATCTTGCCGTCATCAGCGACGCAGAAGAGAACGCCTTCATCGCCGGTATGATCAAGGGCAACGCGAGGATTTGGATCGGCGCCTCGAAGGAAATGAGAGCATGGAGGTGGTGTACCGCCTCACGCTTTGACTATCAGAATTGGGCTCAGGGATCCCCCAATGACGGCGAAAAAATCGGCCTGAAGGTCACCATGCTGGGGAACCCGGACCAAAACCGGCGTGACTACGGAAAATGGGATGACTTTCCCGGGACCAGTTCTGATGTCCCGGGCTACCTCTGCGAATGGGACTATTGACCCTCCCATCCCTAATCTTCCAATTCCTTTCTTCTCGATATCCTTGGAACGATCGGCTAAGAAACCTGTCCATGTCTTGAAAGGAACCTTCATCCCATGAAACCCGAGATTATCGTAGCCCTTGACGTTCCCCATGCCGCCGCACTCAGACCGTTGCTTCAGAAACTACCACCCGAACTCTCGTGGTTCAAAATCGGGTTGGAACTTTTCTCAGCCGAGGGACCGGAGATCGTTAGAATGCTCTCCGCACAGGGCAAACGCATCTTTTTGGACCTGAAGTTCCACGATATTCCAAGGACTGTGGCCCATGCCGTGACGTCAGCCGGGAAACTGGGCGTCAACCTGATGACCGTGCATGCCATAGGCGGACGCGGTATGCTCCAGGCGGCTGCAGAAGCGGCGCAGGCCTTGGGCCCGAACCGGCCACGCCTCGTCGCCGTGACCACCCTGACCAGCCTGAATCAGGCGGATTTTATGGACCTTGGAATCCAACGAACCGTCTCGGAACAGGCGCTGGCATTAACCCAACTGGCCCTGGACTCGGACATCGACGGCGTGGTCACCTCAGTGCATGAGGCCGCCGCCCTGCGCCAAAGGTTCGGCCCGTCCCCCATTCTGGTCACTCCCGGGATTCGTCCGGCAGGCGCCGACGTGGGCGACCAGAAACGCGTGGCTACACCCGCCCTCGCCGTGGAATCGGGGGCCAGCTATCTGGTCATCGGACGTCCGATCGTGGAGGCTGGGGACCCCCTGGCGGCCACCCGGGCCATTCAGGCGGAAATCGACCAGGCCTTCTCTCGTCAATCCCGATGACCGGACTCGTCCTATTAAGGTCCTGCGCAGGACTGGCGATCGTACTGCTGACCCCATTTGGGGTCGGCCCGGCTCTATCCGATGAACCGGGAACGAACACCGCGCCGGCTCTCACAGGAGTCACGTTCGTGGCGTTCGATACCGAGACCACGGGGCTGAAAGCCGCCGAGGGTCGTATTCTGGAGATCGGAGCCGTCAAATTCAGGAATCTCCAGATCCTGGACAGGAAATCCTGGCTGATCAACCCGGGCATCCTCATTCCGGAGGAATCCCGGCGCATCAACGGCATCACACCGGAGATGGTCTCGAACTCTCCACCGTTCGCCGTGGTTTTCCCCGAATTTGCCGCATTCACAAAAGGCGCGGTCTTGCTGGCCCACAACGCCGCCTTTGACCGCCGGTTCACGGCGGCGGAACTGGCGCGCCATGGCTTGCCGCCACCTGACAACCTGTTGCTGGATACCCTTCCCCTATTCCGGGTCTGGTTCCCCGGTCTCCGCAGTTACGCCTTGGAATCGCTGACCCGCTCCTTGTGTTCCGCTGTGGAACATGCGGCGGAGATCGGCAGAACCCAGCGATTTCACGCAGCGCTATGGGATGCCGAGTGCACGGCCGCACTGTTCATGAAGGGGCAGGCCAAACTCCCGGACGGGACCACCCTGACGGAACTCACCAACGCCACGGCCAGGGTGCTCACCTTCAAGCCATCCCGACCCTCCAGAGCGGGCGAGAGAAACCATCAATGAGCCCCGCTTAGTCGGCTGATTCGCCATCAGCCTCGCCCATCCTCGAACCGCCGTAGCGGCACAATCCGCGATGCGCCTGCTCCACAAATGCCGCGAACTCCGCGGCGGGTCCGGACGGAAAGGCTGTCTTCAGTTTGTCCACCGCCTGCGTCACATTAAGCCCCGATAGGTAGAGGAGCTTAAAGGCTTCCTTGATCTGCTTGCGCTCCTCCGGGGAAACCCCCGCCCGGCGGGTACCCACAATGTTCAAGCCCTGCACAATATTGCGCCCCATGCTTTGAACCAGGCAAAAGGGAGGCACATCCTTGGACAATCCCGCCGCGCCACCCACCATGGCCACGCGTCCTATTTTCACAAACTGATGAATCAGGACGTTGCCGCTGACAAAGGCGCGATCACCGATCTCCACGTGCCCACCCAGCATCGTCCCATTGGCGATAATCACCCGGTTGCCGACCTTTGAGTTGTGGGCGATGTGCACGTTCGCCATGAGGAAGCAGTCATCCCCCACTTCTGTTACCGTGCCGGGTTTGGTCCCGCGGTGGATGGTGACGAACTCGCGGAAGGTGCAGCGGTTTCCGATCTTGACGTAAGACGGCTCGCCCGAAAAACCGAGATCCTGCGGTAGATCTCCCAACACCGCGCCGGCATGCACGCGCACCCCCTCGCCAATCGTGGTATGACGCAAAATGGAGACGTGGGAACCGATCACCGCATTGTCGCCGATTTCCACAGACTCATCGATAAAGGCGAACGGGCCGACGCTGGCATTTTTCCCAATAACCGCTTTTGGATCGATCACTGCCGTGGCATGAATACTCATGGTTTATGCTCCTTAATTTTCAAATTCCACCAGGCCGGCCTCACGCATGCTCACGAAATCCTTGGCGCGATCCGGCGAACGGCGCCCCAGAATCACATGATCCAGCACCTTGATGCCAATCACCTGTCCGGCCTGAATCAACTGCCGGGTGATCCGCACATCCTCCGACGATGGCGCAGGATCACCGGAGGGATGATTATGCACGAGAATCAGGGCGGCGCAACCGCTTTGAATGGCCGGTTTAAAGACCTCGCGGGGATGAACCAGGCTGCTATCCAGGATGCCCTTCGAGACCTCGGCGGCCTTCCCCTTCAACCGGTTGCGCGTGTCGAGCATCAGCGCCCAGAAACGTTCATGTTCCAGGGTCCTGGCCAGTTCGCGCAGAACAGCGGCGGCATCCTCGGGCGATCTCACAAACGACCCGCGCTCATCCCGCTCTTCGTTGGCAATACGACGGGCCAGTTCGAGGGCCGCGCGCAACGTTTGCGCTTTCACTTTTCCCAAGCCCTTCAGGGTACGGTCGCCGGCCAGTTCCTCCACCGTCGCCCGCGACAGCGCGGTCAACGTGCCATACCTGACCAGAAGCCTCTCGGCCAGGTCCATGACGTTCATTCCCTTTGACCCGGTCCGCAGCAGAATCGCCAGCAGCACGTCGTCGGAGACCTTCTCCGCGCCCTGTTCCTCCATGGCCTCACGCGGGCGCAGTCTGAGCGGCAGGTCGCAAATGCGGTACCGGAGTCCCGTTTCCGAGCTCTCTTCCTCCCTCCGGGTATAGCTTTTCGTGCTCATCGTCAGACAACAACCGGCGTCGCGCCGAGTTTCTCCCATTCCGCCCTGACCCGCGCGGCCACTTCCTCAACCGGCTGGGACGGGCCCACATCGATCCATTGCACCGCGACCTGGTGGCGAAACCAGGTCATCTGCCGTTTGGCCAGTTGCCGGGTGCGTTGCACGGTTCGCTCAATGGCCAGTTCGCGGGACACCTTGCCCTCGACGCAGGCGACTGCCTCGGCGTACCCCACCGCCTGCCGGGCGGTGGGCGAAGCACCGAAACCCTCGGCAAGCAAACCGCGTGTTTCATCGAGAAGGCCCTGCGCGTACATCGTCGCCACCCGGGCAGCGATCCGCTCCCGGAGCTGCTCGCGAACCATCGAGAGGCCCACCAACCCCGGTTGGCCGTCCGCGCCGCGCCAGGTTGCGGGCGGTCGCTCCCAGCCCGACTCAATCAGTTCAAGGGCACGGATCAGGCGCCGACTGTTCGCCGGGTCTGGCAGGGCCGCGTACCAGGCCGGATTCCGGCTCCGCAACTCGCGCTGAAGTCCCTCCACGCCAAGTTCCTCCAGAACCGCCCGTCGACCGACCCGTGCGGATTCGTCCGCCGCCGGAACCCCCGCGAGTCCGTCCACGATCGCCTTGATGTAAAGACCAGTGCCGCCCACCACAAGAACCTTCATCCCGCGGGCATGCGCCGATTCAAAGCACCGCCGGGCTTCCTCGAGGAAACGCGCGACATTGAACGGCTCGCCCGCGGAGACCACATCCACCCCCCAATAGCGGACCCTGCCGCGCTCCTCGGGGGTGGGTTTGGCGGTTCCGATGTCCATACCGCGGTAGACCAGCATCGAATCAGCCGAGAGGATCTCAAACCCCTCACGTTCGGCAATCCATTGGGCAACGGCAGACTTGCCCGTTGCCGTCGGTCCAACCAGAAAGTGGGCGACGTGACCCTGTAACACCGAGTCGTGATCCCCCACGCCTCACTCCTTTCCAGACTCCGACCCATGGCCATGCGTCACCCCTAACGACCGCGCAGGGGCCACAAGCGTTGACAACACGTATAGTCCCACCCCCGTGCAGATCGCCGCGTCCGCAACGTTGAAGGCGGGGAAATGGTGTGTTGCCCAATAGAAGTCCAGAAAATCCACGACATACCCAAGGCGCAGGCGGTCTATGAGGTTTCCGGCGATCCCGCCGATCATGAAGCCCAACGCTAACCAATGGATCAAGACATCGCTCAGAAACGATCGCCGAAAGACGATGAGCCCCAGAAGGATGCCCATCGAGAGCAGCGCCAGCCATCCATTCAATCCGCCGAGCATCCCCCACGCCGCTCCCGGGTTTCGGACATACGCCAGATTGAGGAAACCGGGAATCACCGGCAGGGCTTCGCCTGGATAGAAATTGAGGCAGACCTGATATTTTGTGACCTGGTCGATCAGCGTGATCGCAAAGCTAAGCAGAAGTACCAGCATGAGACCTGCCTGTCCGCCGCCGCGATTGACCGCAGGCGGCCCTTACTCCGCCTCTTCGGTCTCCGAGACTTCCGGAGCCTGCTCCACGCCCTGGGCCAGCGTCTCACCAAACGGGCGAAACCGGGTGCGTCCCTTTTCGGTCTCCGACTGGCACTTGACGCACATGCGCGCAAACGGCAGCGCATGCAGGCGCGCCTTCTCCACCGCGCATCCACAGGCATCGCAGAGCCCGTAAACGCCTTCCCCGATGCGACGCAGCGCGAGATCGATTTCGAAAATCGCATCATGCTCGCTGCTCACCAGGTTCAACGCAAACTCGCGGTCAAAATCATCCGTCCGGTCCTCAGAGGATCCGTCATCCTTATACTTGAGTGAATCGTCGGAAATCGTTGTGATCTGCCCGGTCAGCCGATCCCGCATTTTAATCAGCATATCCTGGATTCTGGAGAGGCTCTTCGCATCAAACGGGCTCTTCCCCTTGGGCTTCACCGCCACCGATGGACGGGGCGCAGGGGCCGGGGCTGCCTTCCTGACGGTCGCCTTAACAGCCGGCTTCACGGCCTTCTTCGGCACCAAAGCGACCTTCTTGGCGACTGGCTTGACCTTTTTGGCCGATGTCGGTTTCTTTGCGGCCATCTTCTTAACCGTTTTGCTTGGCATAAGTCTCTTACCACCCTTCACAGCGCGCTAAAGGCACAACCTGCCCCGGAAAAAGCAGGCCTAATTAACAAACGTATCCCGCGATGTCAACACCACTGAAGTGAATCATACCGCCTTTGCCCAATCCCGAATGACTTCAGGCAAAGCCCCGACCTCCACCACCCGGCAGGCGACCTCACCGGCCTCGCTCGGCACCTGCACTTCCTCACCGACCAGATGCCCCATAAGCGCCTTCCCCATCCGGCTGCCGCAGGAGATGATCCCGAGCTCCGTATCCTGATCCCACTCTCCAAGGATATAGTACCGCTGGGTGCTCCCGTCGGCCAACCGAATACCCACGCTCGTGCCCATGCCGGCCACATCTGTTTGAAAAGTCGAAAAATCCGTGCCCTGAATATCCTTCAGTCCCTGTTCGAGTTCCTCCCGGCGCCTGAGCAGTATCCCCTGCTGTTCCTTCGCCGCCTTATACTCGAAGTTCTCGCGCAAGTCGCCATAGCTGCGGGCCACCCCAATGTCGCGACTGTTCTTCGGAATGTCCTCGTTGACGAGTTTCTCGAGTTGTTGCTGCTTCTTCCTGACCGAGCGCCAGGACGAAAACCCGACGGCGACCTGCCCCTCAGACTGCTCGTCTTTCTTCTCAACAAGAAGACCGGCCAATTCCGGGTAGCGGATGACAATTCGCCCGATCATGGTCTGCGCATCGGCCGGAATCCGGCCCATGACCGCGCGCAAGCTTCTCACAAAGCTGGATCTCTGGACGGTATTCATCGAATCAACCGCCGCTTCGATCCAGGTCTTCTGCTGAACCAGTTCAGCCAGCTGATTGGCCGCCTTGAGACGTTCAAAGTTATACGTGAGCTCCAGTGCCGGCAGGATTTGGAAGGCCAGATCGCCCAACGTCCCCAAGCCCCAGGCCGCCATTCGATCCGGCCGCTTGGCCAGCCAGAACAGGGCTTCTACGCCCGCCTTGCGCATCCCGACCAGTTCCTTGAATACCGCGGCGCAGGCCGACTCCGCGCCCTCCTCCAACAGGAAAGCCATGCAGGTATTGAGCACATTGAGCGTCATCATCGGAAGGGAGGCGGTCAAGGCCTCAACCGTCTTGGTCCGATCCTGCTTCACCAGAAAGCGCAGGAATTCCTCCAGCCTTCTCGATGAAATAGCGGAGGCGGCCGCCAGGAAACGTTCAGGGATTAGAAAACGGGGAACTTCACCCGCCCAGTCCACCTGTGCGGCGGGAATGTTCCACTTGCAGGCCGCCAGGGTGATTTGAACCCGGAGGCCCACATCCTTGTCGCCAAAACCGAGCATCAGAAAGGCCAGGCGCTCGCCCACCGTGTGACGGCCGGGGTCGTCAAGTTCCTGGGAGGTAAGACGTTCCTCCAACTCATCCAGACAGGCCAGAATCCCCTCTGGCGTGCGTAGCGTCGCGAGCCCCGCAAACCATGCTGCATCACAGGTCATTTCCTTGTCCAGAAGGGTGATCGGCTCCGTACGCTTGGAGGGAATCGCCACCAGCGGATCCCCTTTCAAGGCTTTGCGGGCGGACTCCCAAAACGGCTTCCAGGCTTCAGGCTTTACAATGCCGTCCGAGATGATTTCCTGCAGGCGCAACACCGGCAGCGGGCCGTAACTGCGCAACGCCATCCGAACCACCTCAGCCGGCTGGCTTTCGGCCAATGCGAGCAGCGCCGCCGCATCCTTGTACTTACGCGCCAGCAAATGCTCCTCGTTTACAAACTGCAGGGCTTCCGCGGCATAGGCAAACGACATCTCGTGGCCGCGTTTCTTATCGAAATCGATCGTGACGCGTTCGTAGAAGGCATCCACGTTCTTCACCGCCCCCACGCCCCACGTATTATCCAGGCACAACACACCCGGGGCCAGCCGCTGCAGCACATTCAGACGCCGAAAACACTCCTGTATCGGGACCCCCTTGGTGATCCCCATGCCCACCGTGAATTTCTTGCGCAAAGGATCGTTGCGATACAACCACGATATCTTCTTGTCACAGTACGCCCGGAATCCTGTGTCCGACGCATGCCAGTCGGCGCGCATCCTGAGAACCCTGATCACATCGTCTGCCCGTCCGCGCTCGGCCAGGGCCTCTTCCATCAATTCGGCCCAACTGTCAGCCTGTTCATTCATGCCGGCCAGCCGCAACTCGCGCAGGGCCCCCAGCATATCATCGACCGGCATCGCCTCATTGGCCACGCCGGCGAGAAACCATTCCTCAAACTGATCTTCGCCCAGTGAGGCGATATGACGCGCATTTTCCATAGGTGATGCCCTCAAAAAGGGCACTCCTTCTATCACAGCCCCTGTGCGCATACAAGGACCAAAGCCCCAAATCGTTCATAAGATCAAACCCGGCGGGATGCCTACGTAATCCGCTGGAAGTTTTCCGTCAGCCGCGCATAATACGACGCATGCAGATGAGAAAGATCAAGGTGCGCAGCGAGGCGGCCGAATCCGCCCTGCAGGATTTCCTGGCCCATCACCTGGGCTGGTCCCGCAACAAGGCCAAGGCGCTGGTCGATTCACGAAACGTGTTTGTGAACGGTCGGAGAATCTGGATGGCACGACACGCCCTTCACCCGGGTGATGTCGTGGAAGTCCCTTTTCAGCCGGGCGCCTCCCAGCCCCCTGACGCCGTCTCCGTGCTCTTCGCCAACCGGGACTACGTGGTCGTCGACAAGCCGCCCGGCCTGCTCTCCAATGGACCGGACAGCCTGGAGACCGACTTGCGCAGGGATCTGGGTATCGAGGCACTGGTGGCCGTCCACCGGCTCGACCGGGACACCTCCGGCTGCC
>JBAXWO010000479.1:0-2782 GCA_037128375.1 bacterium | reverse complement strand
GATAGCATATGGCTTTCGATGAAGACGAAGTCGAAGAGGAGATGCACATTGACATGACGCCCATGGTGGACGCCATCTTTGCCATCATTCTGTTTTTGCTGGTGACGTCTTCCTACGTAGAGTCGTTGGAGCAGGACGTCAGCATCAATCTGCCTGCCATGAGCAAGCTCAAGACAGTACCGAAGCCTCCGGCGCGGCCGATCGTGGTCAACGTGAAGTACGTCAGCGCCAGCCAGGTGCAGTATCTGGTTGAGAACTCCATCATGTCGCTGAAGACGCTCGGTGCGAACTTCAGTCTTGCCAAGGCGAAGAACAAGGATCAGGCCGTGATCATCCGCGGTGACCGACGGGTGCGATGGGATCACATCGCCGCCGTGATGGGTGAATGTGCAAGGGCGGGTGTCGTCAAGATCTCCGCCAGCATGGACGTCGGCCAGGCCAAATAAGGCGGAGCCCCGGGAGCACGATGCGCAGTTCAAAAGAGAAGCAGCCGAAAGCGAACCAGCCGTCCGCGGACGACACCATCGGAATACCGATTGTCAGCCGGCGGGCCGTGCTGATCGGTTTGGCTCTCACGGCACTCGTGGTCCTCGTCATGGTGCTTTGGCGGATGGCCTCGAACATCAAGGTGGAAAAGGAGCCGGCTCAATTCGATTTTACGGTCGAGGAACCGAGGAAAGAGGAATTCGAGTTGCAGCAGCAGGCGCGCCCCATGTCGCGGGCGGCGGCGGCGCAGGAGGTGATCTACGTGGTCGACGACAACGCGGCGGACGCGGTGCCGTATGTGAAGCCGAGCGACCGGCCCGACATCCAGGTGGCGCTCGCGCCCGTGATGATCAACAACACGGCCGAAGTCAGTATTGACTTCAGAGCCATTGACCCGACTCATTTTTCCGCACAGGCGTTGGGTGGAAGCTCTTTGGTCGAAGTGGACGCAGGTGAGGGGATTTCCGACATGGAGGGCGTCGGGGGCGGCGAGGGGAGCGGCGGCGGTGGCGCCGGTGGCGGTAGCGGCGAGGGCGGCGAAGTCGTCGAGACGGTCAGTCTCGTGATGGATACGATGCTGAATGGCCTGCCGGGAGCGTCCGACATCTTCAAGTACGCGATGCCGGGCGCGGTGTCGCAGAGGCAGCGGATGTACACCTGGATCCGTGGCTTCCGTAACGAACGCGCCATGAACGCATTGCCCCAGATCTTCGGCGAGCCGGAGCGGCTCGTCGCGGGCGCACTGGGGCAGATGAACGTGAGTATGTTCGGCGCAGGAGAGTTTCTCAGGGCCATGACCCGCATGGGCGGCGTGCAGGCCCGGACTTCGGTGGACTCGGCGCTGCAATGGCTCGCGGCCCGCCAGGAGAAGGACGGGCACTGGGAGCCCAAGAAATTTGACGGCAACGGGTCGACCGTGGGGAGCAGCGGCCTGGCGCTCATGGCCTTCATGGGCGGGGGGCACACCGCGCGGCGCGGCGACCACCGGCGCCAGGTTACCCGGGGCATGCTGTGGCTGCTGGCTCAGCAGCGGCCGGACGGTTCTGTGGGCGTCAACATGCGGGAGCACGCGATTGCCACGATCGCCTTCTGCGAGGCGTTCGGGCGGGCGCAGGACGAGCGCATGCAGACGGCGGCCCGACGCGCCGTCGACTTTATCCAGAAAGCCCGCCTGCAGGACGGCGGCTGGGGCTACCAGCGCGATTCCCAGAACAGCGACATCCTGCAGACGGCCTGGGTTGTTCAGGCGTTGAAGGCGGCCCGGTTGGCGCAGATCAGTTTTGACCAGGGGATGCACTCGCAGGCCCTTCTGTTCCTTGACTCGGTGACCGACAAGGGGGCGGGGGAAGGCACGTCGGGCGCCGTGAACGGCGGCCCCCTCATGACCTGCGCGGCGATGGTGGCCCGGCAACTCAGCGGTGTCGCCGTGCGGTCCGAGATACTTAAGAAGGGCGCGGCCCTGACCCGTGCCACCGAGCCCGACTGGCGTCGCAAGGATTTCAACCAGTGGTATTTCGCGACGTACGCGATGCACAACATGGGCGAAGAGGATCGGATCTGGTGGAACAAGCGCATGCGCGACGTGCTCATTGATCACCAGTCGCGACAAGGTGACACGACCGGCTCGTGGGATCCCAAGGGAGACATGACGTTAACCACCGGAGGCGGCCGGATCGAAGCCACCGCGCTGGGCGCCCTGTGCCTGGAAGTTTACTACCGGTATTCGGACGCGTTGAACGCCTTCGGCGTCGCGCCGGATATCGACGACCTGCTCGCCCGATAGAGCGGGACGGGTATGACGGTGGCGGAGGACGGGTCGCCGCCGGGAGAAGGCGTGTTGGAGAGGGGCGGCGGACAGATGAAAGTGCGACAGGCAATAGACGGGGCGATGGGGTCGGGGGGCGGAGCCGCGCGGCTTTGTCTTCTGGCGTTGGCGGCGGGGTGGTGGGGGGCCGGCTGCATGATGACGGCCCGGCAAGGGCCCGCGGTTGCGCCGGTCCCCGTGGAGCCTGTGCAGGTGGCCACGAATCCGCCGCCGGCCGTCGTCGTTCCGGTGGTCACGATCGCGCCGCCCCCGGTGGCTCATCCGATTCCGGGGGAGGACTGGAAATCGCCGGTAACGGGTATGGAGTTCATGTGGGTGGGGGCGCTCAAGATGTGGGTGGGCAAGTACGAGGTCACCAACGGCGAGTACCGGAAGATGAAGCCCGATCACTACAGCGGCGTCTATCAGGGGCAGAGTCTGAACGGGGACCGGCAGCCGGTTGTGCAGGTGAACTTCTACCGTGCGCGCGAG
>JBAXWO010000478.1:0-2784 GCA_037128375.1 bacterium | reverse complement strand
GCCTGGTCGCTCCAATCCGCGGCAGTTGTGGATGAACCAAAAATCTCTTAATGCCTTTGCCGAACTGGTCCGGGAGATCAGAGAGACAGCCCGCCGTCGTTGGGGACATGAAATCATCGTTATCCTTCAGTTGGCCCATGCCGGGCGTTATTGCCGCCCGCAGGGCGAGGCCGCGCCCCTGATCGCCACTCTGGATCCGCAAGCGGGAAGCCCGTCGGATGCGTCTGTGGTGTCCGATGATGACTTGGATGCGCTTCAGGTAAAGTTTGTCAACGCAGGCCGCCTTGCGATGGACGCGGGGTTCGACGGGGTAGACATCAAAGCCTGTTACAATGATCTGCCGGCAGAACTGCTGTGTGCGGTCACGCGACCGGGCCGATATGGAGGTTCCCTGGAGAACAGGAGTCGTTTTCTCCGTGAAGTAATCGCCACGATCAGCGCAGCGCATCCCGGAAGGCTCCTGGCTTCACGAATCTCTGTCGCTCCGGCCTTGATGGATTCCACTGAATCGGTGGAACTGGCCCTGAGCCTGCAGGCGGCGGGAGTGAAGGTGCTCAATCTTTCGGCTCTCGCGGAAGCCACTCTGTCATCAGGGGTAAAAGCGCATCCGCTGGAGAGCTTTGTGCGGGGAGCGGAGGTTGCGCGGACCGTGCAGATGGCTCTGCCCGGGGTTGCGGTGGTCGTCGGCGGATTCAGTTGGTTTAGACATTTTCTTCCTAATGTAGCAGCCGGCGTGTTGCAGGGGGGCGGTGCGACATTGATTGGTGTCGGACGTGCCGCGCTGGCCTATCCTTCACTGGCAGGGGACCTTCTCCAGAATGGGGAAATGGAACCGGAAGACTGCTGTATCAATTGTGATGCCTGTGTCCAGTTGATGAAGGACGACGGGCATGCGGGGTGCGCGATTATGGACGGTGCGCTCTACAGCGGGGAATATCGAAGCCGCCGTCATTTTGCACAGGACAACCTGAAGGAGGAGGCCAAGCGCTGCCGTGGCTGTGAGCCGGCGCCCTGTCGTGCGGGGTGTCCGACGCGGATTGATGTGCCCGCATTTCTCAGGGCCTTCGCGGAGGGGGAGACCGGGGTGGCGTATGACATCCTCCGCCAGGCGAATGCCCTGCCAGAGATGTGTTCGCACCTGTGCCCGGTTGGAGCGCTCTGTGAAGGTCGGTGCGTCGCCGGCACGCTGGATGGCACCCCGATACCCATCCATGACATTCAATACGTCGTGTCCTGGGAAGCCCGCCGGAACGGTCTGACAGGCATCCGCGTGCCCGCGTGCGATAGCGGTAAAAAAGTCGCTGTTGTCGGGGCTGGTCCCGCAGGCCTATCCTGTGCGGCGACACTGCTGGAGCAAGGTCATCAGGTCGTGCTTTTCGAACGCGCTTCGCGTCTGGGTGGAACCCCCGAACAGGTCATTCGCTCAAGCCGTTTTCCTGGCGCCCATGCCGAGGCGGAAGCCATCCTGATGCCTGCATTGCGCCAGGCCCGCCTGGTGATCCAGTACGGTGTTGATTTGGGACGGGGCATGACGCTTGATGAGATGCGGCGCGGCCACGATGCTCTGTTTCTGGCGACGGGAGTCTGGGGCGAGAAATCGCTGGGAGCTGCGACCGGGGTTGTCTCGGGATTGGATTTCCTCTCCCAGGCCAAAGCCGGCCGTGTCAGAACGCTGTGCGGACGGGTGATTCTGTTGGCGGGCGGCGACAGCGCGATGGACAGCGCAAGGGTCGCTCTCGAAAGGGGCGCGCGCGAATTGCTGATTGTCTATGCCGGGCCACTCTCCGAGATGCATTGGCACATGGACGATTCGTGGTTCCGCACGGAAGGGGTCCATTTTCTGACCATGACCCGCCCTCTGGGATATCGCGTGGATGCTGACGGCCAGGTGACGGGGCTGCGCATCCGCAGATGTTTGGGGGACTCCCTTGAAGCGGCGTCAATGCCTGAAACCATTCTTGCATCCACGCTCATTATTGAAGCCATGGGGTTGGGCCTCGAAGCATCACTGGCATCGGCTCTCAAGGAGTGTTCTTTCACCGGGGAGGGCCTGGTAAAAACGGCTGAAGGAGCCTCGTTCGCCTGCGGCTTGCCCGGAGTCTTTGCCGGTGGTGGCGTGATCAACGGTGGCGCCTCTGTGTCGCAATGTGTGGCGGAGGGCATGCGGGCTGGACATGAAATAGATTTGTTCCTTCGAATTCAAGGCAGGGGGGCGCGTGACAGCATCCGGACCTGCGAACCTGATCATGCAGCCGGTAACGCCAGAGTCCTCTGCCCGTTGTGAGAATCACGGAATAGTCGAGTTCGCAGACGTACTATTTGCCAGTCCCCAATTTTCATCCAGTAAGTGAAGTGTTTTGAGAGCCAACTGGCGGCTCGTTCCGTCGTCAAATCCTGTAACGTTGAAGCATAGATGATTGGGATGCCGAACTTCGCTTCGATCACATCCAAGGTGCCGCAGACGGCGTTAGGGTGAACGTCGGAGGGTATGCCGAATTGCGCAAATCCCCCTTTTACGTCCTCAAGCGTCGCCTCGATCAGAATGGCCTTCCACCGAAAGAGGGAGAGCCGGGCACAGGCTGAAAGAAACCGCTGACGGGAGACCACGGTGCAGGCCACCACGTCCGCGATGCTTTTCCGCTCCAAGGCAACCAGGTTCTCCATCCCCTCCAGTGTATAGTCACCTGTTTTCAAAGGGTCAGCGTCAGCGTCAGGCATCCGATAATCACATGCCCGGTCGTTATGACAATGCCGTTCCCATCGGGATGGCAAACAGGCGGTCAC
>JBAXWO010000477.1:0-2792 GCA_037128375.1 bacterium | reverse complement strand
CGCACAAGGCGTCCAACCGGGCGGCCAGTGCCCTATCCACCTCATCAACCGTCGGCGCGGTTTCGGCGCGCGCCTGAAGCACGAGCGCCGGACATTCCCGCGCCAGAAAATCGCTAACCGGGCTCTCCGGCGGCAATCGCACCGCCGTGACGAAATCCTGATCCGGGGCCGCCACACGGCGCCCCTCCATATCGGTTACCACCATCGCCACTTGAACCAACCGGGCGCCTTCGAGATCGAGCGAGGTATACTCCGTATCGAACCACACCAGGCATGAGCCTTTCGTTCTGTTCATTCCATGCTCCTCGCGAGGTCCGTCTTGGAAAACCTGTCCTTTTAAAAGGCAGGGGCGTCTAGGCCTCGGTGTGTAACACCCTGCTGCCCGCCCGTCAAGATTGTGACGGACTCAGTCCTGGGCCTGCACTCACCGATCAGTCTTGCGTCTCGGCCCTTGCGTATGCTACCTGAGCACATCAGTCAACCAGCACAGAGGAGCGGTCCATTGTGAAAATTGCACTCAATCTGAGCCAGAACGACACTTACACGCCTGACGGGGAAGATCAGGAGATGGCCATAACCCGGGATGTTCGCGCCTGCAAGAAAGGCGACTGGGAGGCCAAGGCCCGCCTGATTCAGGCGTTTATGCCGCTGATGACCTCGGTGGCCAAGAAGCGGGTGACAGAAACCACACAAGTAAACCGTTACCTTGAGGCCGGAAAAGAGGGCATGATGAACGCCGTCCGGCACTATAGGCCAACCTCCAATGCCAAGTTCCAGATTTTTGCCCTGTCCTACATCGAGGATGCCATGGACCGGATTGATCGTCCGGGTTGGCTCGCGAGATTATTCGGCCGACACTAGCCGCCCCCCTGCTGACTGGATTCCCCACGCGGACGACCACCATGGCCAGAGAGCGCACGACCCTTCAGAACGTCCACGACGTCCTGATCATTCCGGCCTCCGAGGTGAAATCAGGCCTGAATCTTTCAGCACGGTTCCCGGCTGTCCGCCCCCTTTATGTCGATGTCGGGTGCGGACGCGGACGATTCCTTCTGGCCCAGGCCCGGAATCATCCTGACACCAATTTTCTAGGCATTGACCGCGTGTCGCGCCGCCTGCACAAGATCGACCACCGAGCCTGTCAGGCTGGACTCACCAATATCCGCCTCATCCAGGGATCAGCAAGCGAGATCATCCGGGAGATCCTCGAACCGCGTTCCGTAAGCGTCTTCTTCATTTTCTTTCCCGATCCCTGGCCCAAGCGACGGCATCAGTGTCACCGTTTGGTTTCTCCTGATTTCATGGCGGGCCTTCACGCCGCGCTGGTCGAGACCGGTGACGTCCATATCTGCACCGATCACGAGGACTACTTCCTGGCCATCTCCAAGCTGTTCGCTTCGGACTCCCGGTTTTCGGGCATCCCGCCCTTCGTGCCCTGCGCCGAGGAAGAAACCGACTTTGAAATACTCTTCCGGAGCCTCGGCCGATCCGCACGGCGGTGTTCCTTCCGAAAACAGCGGCGCATCATCACGGAGACAAGCGAGGTTGTCTGACAGAATTCTTCTGGCCGTCTGCCCAGAGCGGGCAGAATGCGCAGCACATTTGTTATCGCGTGCTCTGTTGACGAACGATATAGCATCTGTTATATGTCGTCGCATCTTCGAAAAATAAAGCAGCGGGGGTAATCTCTGAGAGTTACGATGACAGAACGCTATGTCATAGGGCCAAAACCCGGCGACGACTACGCCGAGCGCATTAAGCGCCTGCGCGGGGAGATCGGGCTTACCCAACAAGTCTTGGCGGAACGGCTTGGCGTCTCGTTTGCCACCGTCAACCGGTGGGAAAACCATCAGACGAAGCCGTCACGGCTCTACTGGAACCAACTCCAGCAGCTTGAGATGCGTGTGGCCGAGGACTCGGCCCCATACGGCAAGAAGAAAGAGAGGCCGCCCGCCATCCTCGACTTCACCGCGCAGCCGGAGGTCGTGAAGGTCCTGGCCGAGGGTGAACGGCTGTCCTTCGGCCACCTGATGAACCCGACGTTCGCCACCGAGATCTCCAGCATCGATCCCCTGCCGCACCAGCGCATCGCCGTTTACGACCACATGCTCAAGCAGCCCAGGCTGCGGTTCCTTCTGGCCGACGACGCGGGCGCTGGCAAAACGATCATGTCCGGCCTCTACATCCGCGAGATGCTCTCCCGCAGGCTGTTGCGCCGGATTCTGATCGTCACCCCAGCCGGTCTGGTGGGCAACTGGCGGCGCGAACTGCTGACGCTGTTCAACCTCCCGTTTAGGATCGTCACGGGGCCGGATGCGCGTGCGGACAACCCGTTCCAGGGCGAGGCGGGCGACCGGATCATCATCAGCATTGATACGCTGTCGAGCCCCCGCATGTTCGCGCGCCTCCGTGAAACGACCGTGGTTCCCTACGACCTCGTCATCTTCGATGAGGCGCACAAGCTGGCCGCCGACCGGGGCAACGATCTGCGCGTCCGCAAGACGGACCGCTACTGCCTGGCCGAGGCGCTCGCGGGCATTCAATCCCAGAACGCCCATTGGCGGCTGGGCTGGAGCGCCCATCACCTCCTGCTCTTGACCGCCACCCCGCACATGGGCAAGGACTATCCGTACTACGCCACGTGGCGGCTTCTTGAACCCGAGATGCTCGCGACGCCGGATGCCTTCGACGAATACCCCCGCGAACACCGGCAGTCGCATTTCATCCGCCGTACCAAGGAGGAGATGGTCTTCCTCGACGGCCGCCCCCTCTACCCGAAACGCATGTCCGAC
>JBAXWO010000476.1:0-2795 GCA_037128375.1 bacterium | reverse complement strand
GACTTGGCGACCATGTCTAGATACTTGTCGAAAGGGGTGAAGTCGTGCGTGTAACTGCCGTCGGGCTGCTTGATCCAGCGAACCAGCCCCTCGGAATTCGCCAGAGCGCCCGGGCAGAGATTGGCGAAAACCTGTCGCGAACCCGCCTCGACCATCAGCGCTTGCGAACGCCCTTGCAGCTCGAGATGCCGATCCGACCAGAGCGGTACCCCATTGAGCCCGGCCACCACCTCCGGTTCATTGTACGCGAAGTTGTGCGTGCGGAAATCCTTGGGATCCGGCAGGGTCCATTCACCAATGTTCACGCGCAACGGAACGTTGGTGGGCGGTAGACCTTGGGCGCTGATCGTGACCCGCCCCTCGTACATGCCGGGCTGGGCCTCCCGTGGCACCCGCACCGTGAACCACAGCGACGCCACTGCGCCGGGCATGAATTCCTTCCGCTCCAGCCGACCGCGGAAGGTTTCTGGCGGCGCTGCGGGGGCCTGGCTCACCGGGATCTCCGCCGGAATGGCATCGAGCAGGCCATCGAAGCGATGCGGCGCGACACTGGATCTTCCTCCCGATAACTCCGCCGGGCTGGAAGCATTCGCCGGCGGCGCGCCGGTCACCACCGGCACGGCATAGCGCACCTGTATGGCGGAGGCGGGGAGCCGCGCTCCGCCAATGCCTTCGTCCTCGTCGTCGTCCTCGTTCTCGACTCTGGCCTTCGAGGACGAGGACCGCTTCGCTGAGGACGAGGACGATTTACGAAGCCGGGTCAGATCCGACACCGTCGCCTGCAACCCCTTGATCGCCTGATCGGAGCTGACCATCAGCCGGCCGGAGAAGACGCTGTTGCGCGCCGCGTGGATCGCGACGGGGCGCAGGCTCTCGCACGGATCGCCGTAGTCGAATACGCTGACCGTATCGTAGGGCGCGCAGTTCCAAACCCGAATGCCCGTAGGCCGTGCCACGTTGGCCACCACGGCGGCAGCGGGCGAAACGGTCATCTGTGCGCTGAACAGCCCGATGGGCTCCCAGAAGGATCCCGTGTCGGCACCCTCGAGCATCTTGACATAAGCCCGGGAATACGGAGCGGCATGCACCTCGATGGCCAGCACGTTCACACCCGGTCGCAGCAGCGCCACGGGTATGCTGATCTCGCGGGCGTACCGATCGCACGCATCACTCGCGAACACGTCCTTGGGATAGTCTTCGGCCAGGGCCAGGAGATCCGGCTTATCGCCCGGCACATGGCGACGAAGCACTTCCTTGCCGTTGACCGTGACCACGACACCCCCCACATAGTCCACAGAAAGGCGACACGACTTGACCCCTGCGGGATTCCTGACTTCGAACTTGCCGCGCAGGAGGATCGCCGCCGTTGCACCTTCCCGCGACTGGGGACGCATCCCGTCCCCGCGACCAATGCTCCGCCCGCCCGGTATCGGCCGGGGCAGTCGAACGCGCGGCCAGGCGCTGTCGTCCATGGCCAGCCCCGCCCAGTCGGCGGGAGGCAGTGTGGAAGGCGCAGTCGAGGCGGCGGGCCTTGGATCGACCTTCGGCCAGGTGTGCTTGCGCCCAGTCAGCGGTTGCAGGTCCCATGTCTCCAACTTGCCGTCATCGGTACGCACGGTGGCGCAGCGCTGCACCTCGAAGTGCCGCCAGAGGCTGTTGTTGTTCAGCACCGCGACCGTATCTCGTGTCACCACGTAGCGGGCGCGGTCCAGCACCCGCACATCGGCCGGCAGGTCGCCAGTCACTTCCGGACCGATCAGGGTCCGCGCGCCTGCCACCCCGGCCAACGGAGGATTCGAAACGATGAGCATCCCGGCCGCCTGACCCGACCCTTGCAGATAGATCGTTCCCGCCGCGCCATAACCCACGCCTTGTGAACCGCCGGCTCCGCCCGCTGCGTTCATCGTGACGCTGCCGAAGGTCGCGGCTTGCGTCAACGCGACGGCGACGCGGCCACCACCGGCGCCACCGCCGTTGCAGGATGGGACCCCGTCGCCGCCTTTCGCAGAGATGCTCCCGTTGCCCAGCAGTTCGCCGGCCCGGATATTCACTGAGCCACCCGCGCCACCGCCGGCATTGCCGCCGCCGCCGGAGGCATCGATCACGCCGCCCACGGTCAACCGGCCGACTGCGCGAATAACCGCAACCCCGCCCCCGGCCGACCCAAATCCCGATCCCCCGCCCGCCGTAACAGGGCTTGTCACCGAACCGTAGGTCGGAGTACTCGTTGCGCCCGAGCCGTTCCATGTGGTAAAACCGCCTTCCCCGCCATGCACGCCGCCCGAGGAATTGACGGCTTTGTAGGGACCGGCGCCCTTGGCGTACCCGCAACCCGCCACCCGGATGGCGCCGCCCGCGCCAATCGTCAGGTTGCCACCGATCTCCAGACCGAGCCGTTGCGTCTCGTCGCCAACGGCGGTTCCCGTGGCCGTCTCGTTTGCATGGGTCAGCACGCCATTCGTGCCGACGGTCACGTCGCCCGTGACGATCAGGATCTTGTCCGTGACGTTGCCGTTGGTGAAGGTCAGCGTCGCGGCCGCCGTCTTGCTGCCAATGGTCAAAGATTTGATGGTCACGGCACCGTTCGTGAGGTCCAATACTGGCTGGCTCTTGCCGCCCACGATCACAACATCGTCAGCCGCGCCCGGCGCGCCCCCGCCGGACCAGTTCCCGGCGTCGGCCCAATTCGCGCTCACCGCGCCGGTCCACGTCCGCACCTGCGCAGGCGCTTCAGCGGCCCACGCGCCCGAGAAGCCCGTCAGTCCTGCCGCCACGATTGCCATTGCGCCCAGCGC
>JBAXWO010000475.1:0-2799 GCA_037128375.1 bacterium | reverse complement strand
AAACCGGGATCAAATCGGCCGGGTAAACCGGAGCTAAATCGGCCACTTTTTTGGCAGGTTCGGCCGGGTGGCCGATTTGATCGCGGAATCGGAGGTGGCGACGCTGGATAGCAAGGCATAGGGTGCCGTGCCCATGGTGGGCACAAGGAGGCACGAATGCCGAAAAAGAGGTTATCCATGCGAAAGTTAGTTGAGATACTGAGGTTATCGGGTACGGGGTTGAGTGCGCGGCAGATTTCACGTGCCTGCGGGGTGGCGCGCAGCACGGTGGGCAGTCATCTGGAGCGGCTGGCGGCGGCGGGGCTGAAGTGGCCGCTCTGCCCGGGCATGGGCGAGGAGGAACTCGAAGGGGTGGTGTTCCCCCGGGAGCCGGCGGTACGGGGGCGACACACCTCTCGCCCCCTGCCGCAGTGGGAGGGTGTGCGCAAGGAGCTCAGCGGCAAGGGGGTGACGTTGCGGCTGCTGTGGGAGGAATATCGCCAGTCGCATTCATCGGGTTACGAGTACAGCCAGTTCTGCGAGCACTACCGGCGGTGGCTCGGGGACATGGAGGTGTGTCTGCGGCAGCGTTATGCGGGCGGCGAGCGGCTGTTCGTGGACTTTGCAGGGATGACGATGCCGCTGACGGATGGCGCGACCGGCGTGGTTCACCAGGCCCAGATCTTTGTGGCGGCATGGGGGGCCAGTCACTACCTGTACGTGGAGGCGCTGCGAAGCCAGCAGTTGCATGACTGGATCGAAGTGCATATCCATGCCTTTGAACACTTCGGCGGGGTGCCGGCGCTCATCGTTCCGGACAACCTGAAGAGCGCGGTGTCCCGCGCCTGCTGGTACGAGCCGGACCTGAACCCGACGTATCAGGACATGGCGCTGCACTACGGCACGGCCGTGCTTCCGGCCCGGCCGGCGAAGCCCCGGGACAAGGCCAAGGCGGAAACAGGCGTTCAAATCGTTGAGCGGGAGGTGCTGGCGCCTCTTCGTCACCGCTCGTTCTTCTCATTGGCGGAGATCAACGCCGCGATTTGGGAGCGGTGCAACGGGGTGAATGTCCGGCCGTTCCAGAAGTTGAAAGTCTGCCGCAGGGCGTTGTTCGAGGAACTGGACAAGCCGGCCTTGAAGCCGTTGCCGGATCAGCGATATGAATATGCGCAGTTCCGCAAGGCGCGCGTGAACATTGACTACCATATTGAGTTCGAACGGCACTACTACAGCGTTCCATACGCACTGAAGGGCGAACAGCTCGACGTGCGGGTGACGGCGCGACTGGTCGAAGTGTTGCATCGGGGGCGACGGGTGGCATCGCACCTGCGCGATGGGCATGCCGGCGGGCATACAACCGACTCCAGCCACATGCCCAAGGCGCATCAGCAGTACCTGGCCTGGACGCCCAGCCGGATCATTGACTGGGCGGGCAATATCGGGCCGGACTGCGGGCGGGCGGTGGCGCTGATCATCGCCGGGCGCCGGCATCCCGAGCAAGGGTATCGCGCGGCGCTGGGGATCGTTCGGCTGAGCAAAGGGTACGGCGATACGCGGGTGAATGCGGCATGCCGGCGGGCGATCACGCTGGATGTGTGCGCCTACCCGAGTATCAAGTCGATCCTCAAGACAGGCATGGATCTGGCGCCGGCGCAGGACCTGCCGACGGGGGCGCCGGTGGTGTATCACGCCAACGTGCGCGGGGCCGACTACTATGCGGCGGAAGGCACGGTGGCGCATGTTGAATGAACAGACCGACCGCAAGCTGCGGGCCATGATGCTGACCGGCATGGCGGAGGGATATGCGGAACAGGGCCGACAGGCGGCGATGGCCGAACTCTCTTTTGACGAGCGTCTTGGCCTGCTGGTGGATCGGCAGTGGACCTACCGGGAAGACCGGGCGCTCTCGGCCCGGCTGCGGCATGCGAAGTTCAAGTTGTCCGCATGTCTGGAGGAGGTGTCCTATCCGGCGGCCCGGGGGTTGAAGCGTTCGCAGGTCGACGCCTTGGCCGACTCCCGCTGGATCGAGTATCACCAGAACGTGATCGTGACCGGGCCGACAGGCACGGGAAAGACGTTCCTGGCCTGCGCCCTGGGCCAGAAAGTCTGCCGGGACGGGCACCCGGTCCGCTACTTCGTGGCGGGAAAACTGTTCCGGACCCTGTCAGCCGCCCACGCCGACGGCAGTTACCTGCGCTTGACGTCCCAGCTGCAGAAGACCGGGCTGCTGATCATTGACGACTGGGGCTTGGAGAAACTCCAGGAACACCAGTACCGGGACTTCCTGGAACTCCTCGATGACCGGCAAGGCACGGGCGCGACGCTGCTGACCAGTCAGTTCCCGATCAAGATCTGGCACGACACCATCGGCAACCCGACGGTTGCCGACGCCATCCTCGACCGGCTCATCCACAATGCGCACCACCTCGAACTCAAGGGCGAGTCCATGCGCTCACGGCAGAACAAGTCCGAGTAGCAACTCGGGCCCCCGCCGCCTTCGCGGCAGGCTGCAAATTGCCCAATAGATAGGGGGGGGAGGAAAAAGAAAATGCGACGGAGGCGTCGCCCCCGGACGCATGAGCGTCCGGGGCTCCGATCGGTCAGAAAAACACATGCCATTCTTGACTCAAATCGGCCACTATACTACAAATCAAAAAACCAGCGTCGCTACGCTCCGATTAGGTGGCCAACTGAATCCCGGAATGGGTGGCCGATTTGACCGGAATACGCAGCCCGAACCCTTAAACTCAAGAATCAATCTGAATGGATCGCTTTCACCCAAGGGCGTTTACCACGACTAGGGCGACTCCCACAGGACAT
>JBAXWO010000474.1:0-2805 GCA_037128375.1 bacterium | reverse complement strand
CCACGTTGGCCCCGCCATCCAGCAGTATTCTGACAATGGCTTCGTTCTTGTTGTGGGCCGCCCAGTGCAACGGTGCTGAGCCCTTCGAAGTTTGGGCATTCACATTCGCTTTCCTGGCGATCAGGCATTTGACCATGGCAGCCTGGTCCTTGTTGACGGCGTAATGAAGCGCGGTCAATCCGTTGCTGGAGGTCGCATTGATCGAAGCGCCAGCATTGAGTAGTGCCTTGGCGATGTCGACGAAGCCCAGGGCCGCGGCGAGTTGAAGGGGGGTGACGTCGTCCCGGTCCGGCGCATTTACGGCCTCGGCTGGCAATTCCTGGAGCAGAAGTTCGGTTTGGGTGAGGTCATGGCGCCGCACAGCGTCCGCCAGTGGGCCGGCCTGGACGGAAGACGAGAAGACGATTCCCGCGACAATAAGGACAGGGAGAAGCAGGGTTGTTTTCATGATGATCCTATCCGGCTGTACCCTCCAAAACTCTTGCTCGACAAGAATGCGGCGTAGCATAAGACTACGTGGCGCTGATTGCAAGGCATGATGGGGGAGGGGGCAGTCCTGAGTTGGAACGCTGAACCCTGAGTCAGAAGGGTGCCTAAGGAATGGGTGGCGGGTGATGATTGCGATAGTGGATTATAAGGCGGGAAACCTGACCAGCGTAAAGCTGGCCTTCGAAGCCCTTGGAATCGAGGCTGTGGTGACGAACCGGGTTGCCGATATCCTGGCGGCCGAGCGCGTTGTGTTTCCCGGGGTTGGCGCCGCGGGCGCCTCGATGCACCACCTGATGGAACTCAACCTGGTGGAAGCCCTGAAGACGGTGGTCGCCCGGGGCACGCCGTTTCTCGGCATTTGCGTGGGTATGCAGATTCTGTTCGACCGGTCCGAGGAGGATGGCGGCACGGCGACGCTGGGTTTTATTCCCGGTGACGTACGATTGTTCCGTCCTTCCGACCCCGCCGACAAGGTCCCGCAAATCGGCTGGAACACCGTCCAGTTCAACCGCCGACATCCGGTGTTTGCGGGGGTCGAGGATGAGACCGAGTTCTATTTCGTGCACAGCTATTATCCCATGCCGGCCCGTCCGGAGGACCGGATAGGGGTTACGAGTTATACGGGAGTCACGTTCACCTCCGTGGTGGGCCGTGCCAACCTGGTGGCCACCCAGTTTCACATCGAGAAATCGGGGCGTGTCGGATTGCGGGTGTTTGAAAACTTCAGCCGGTGGGACGGACAATGCTGACCAAACGTATTATTCCCTGCCTGGATGTCCGGGACAAGAAGGTCACCAAGGGCGTTAAGTTCCAGAACAACGTGGTTCTGGGCGACGCCGTGGCGCTGGCCTCTAAATACTACGAGGACGGTTGCGACGAACTGGTGTTCTACGATATCACCGCCTCAGCCGAGCGGCGGCCCATTGATATCGAGATGGTGCATGAGGTGGCGCGGGCGATCCACATCCCTTTTGCGGTGGGCGGAGGCATTTCCAACCTGGCCGATATGTCGCGGGTGTTGCTGGCTGGCGCCGAAAAGATATCGGTAAACTCTCTGGCGGTGGTCAACCCGGGAATTATTGCGGAGGGAGCCAAGGCGTTTGGGTCGCAGTGTATTGTGTTGGGGATGGACCCGGTGCGGGTGGAGAACGATCCCAGGTTCCCCAGTGGCTACGAGATTACCACGCGCGGGTTTCGGGAACGGACCGGGATGGATGCCGTGGCCTGGGCCAGACAGGCGGAGGATCTGGGGGTGGGGGAGATCGTGGTGAACTCGGTGGATGCCGACGGCACCCGTAACGGGTTTGAGATTTCCCTGACCCGGCTGATAGCCGGGGCGGTCCGGGTTCCTGTGGTCGCTTCAGGCGGGGCGGGCAAGCCGGCGCACCTGGCGGATGTCTTCGTGCGCGGCAAAGCGGACGCCGCCATCATTGCCGGCATGATTCACACCGGTGAATACACCATTCCGGGCATCAAGCAGGACCTCATCGCCGCTGGAATTCCAATCCGGAAGCGGTGGTAGAGGCGGATGTCGTTTCTTTCAAAGGGGCGGCGGCCTATAGCCGACCGTCCACAAGTTCCTTGGCCAGAACCGACTTGATGTCGAATATGACCACGTTGTCTTTGTTGAAGGTCGTGAAATCGATGTCCTTGAATTTGTCATGGGCAACGGCCAGGACAACGGCGTCGATCGTAGCCTCCTGTCCGCCGCTTGGATGGGGGCTCAGCTTGAGTCCGTATTCGTGATCGACTTCGCCCGCATCGGCCCAGGGATCATGGACGATGACCTTGCATCCGTAGTCCTGAAGCTCGCGGATGACCCCGATAGCCTTGGAGTTGCGGATGTCGGGGCAATTTTCCTTGAAGGTGAGACCCAGTACCAGGACGTTGGCTCCCTGGACCTTGTGCCCTTTTTGGATCATGAGTTTGACGACCTGGTTGGCAACGTAGGTCGGCATGCTGTCGTTTAGCCGCCGCCCTGCCAGGATGATCTCGGGATGGTACCCCAGGGATTCGGCCTTATGGGTCAGATAGTAGGGGTCAACCCCGATGCAGTGCCCCCCGACAAGGCCGGGACGGAAGGGAAGGAAATTCCATTTGGTGCCTGCCGCTTCCAGGACGTCCAGGGTGTCGATACCCATGCGCTGGAAAATCAGGGAGAGCTCGTTCACGAAGGCGATATTGATGTCGCGTTGGGAATTCTCGATGACTTTTGCCGCCTCAGCCACCTTGATGCTGGGGGCGAGGTGGGTTCCGGCGGTGATGATGGATCGGTAAAGCGTGTCCACGGCCAGGGCGATCTCCGGGGTGGACCCC
>JBAXWO010000473.1:0-2818 GCA_037128375.1 bacterium | reverse complement strand
ATTTCCTGGGCTTCCCGTGGTGCCTACCTGCGCGACTTTACGCTGGTGGCCGAAAAAGGATAAGTCGTGTGAGCGAAGCGAACCACGACTTATCCGTATCGTTGGACGAGCCCGGTGCGATACATCAGATTGGCACGAAGGGTGTTATAGGAAATATCTTTTTGCTGGCCACCCCGGAGCGCGTGCCTTGGGGTGTGATCTGAAGAATGGGCTTTGTCAGCTGCGGGACTGATGCCTGATTCGGAGAAATTCTACCCGAATAACCTGGAATGATATCATTTTTTAGCCGAGCAAGCCCCTCGGGAAAGGCTATCCCGATCGGGTGTGTGGTGAGATGATCGGTGGATTACATAGCAATTACGCGGCTGTTGCCTCGGTGGTATTGGTGACCTCAGCGTACCGGAGGAACGGGAAGACCCACACCGTGACGGAGCCCCCGCAGTGTTTACAGCATAGGGGTGGTTTTTCCTTTGGCTGGGGCGGGGTCACTCGCAGTACCAGGAGAAGTTGGATAAGCTGTTTGCAGTTGGCGTTGAGAAAGCCGTAGTCACGGCTACGCCGGAAGCCCTTGGGCAGGACATGGCGCAATAGGAGCCAGAGGAATTCTGCGCCGGCCAGGGTGCGGGTTCGGTGTGTTCCGGTGTTGTCGGTATAGCGGAAGGTGACCTGGCCGTTTTCACATCGCAGGATGTTTTTTTCCGGGAGCACCCCGCGATAGAGGTATCGCCCGAGGTAAATCAGGGCCTTGTCGCCATTGCCGACGTGCTTGCAATCCACCACCCAGTGGTTGGGCAGTTCGGCTTTGACCGTCCAGCCCAACTCATGCATGGCGGCGAGCCATTTGCCACGGAAGACCTTGGCGAGGGCCTTGTGGGGGAAGAGGAATTTGTCCTGTTTGGTGCGCCACTCCCGAGAGTTGGGGTCGATGGCGCCGGCGGGCAACACGACATGAACATGGGGATGGAAGTCGAGGGCGCGGGTATGGGTATGCAGAACGATGGTTGCGCCGATGTCCCCGTGCAGGGCCTTGTCGTTAACGCCGAACTGGGCGAGAGTTTGCCAGGCGAGTCGGATTAAGAGGTCATAAGCCTCTCGCTGGTTGGCATAGACTAGTGGCCGTAATGCTTCGGGCAGCGTGAAGGTGATCATGTAATAGTCGGTGGGGAGAAGTTTGGCACGCTGGCGTTCCAACCAGGATTCTCCGGCCTGGTGCTGGCAGCGGGGACAGAAGCGATGCCCGCAGGAAAGCGGAAAGACCTCGCAGGCCCCGCAATCGTGGCACTGGGTCGCCCCGATGCCGCAAGCCCCGGTGCGGCAATTCTGAATGGCCGTCAGGGCCTGATGCTGACCGGGCAGCAACCGGTCACCATAGTAGTGCTCCAGATCCGGCATGAAGGTTTTGATGACTTCGGCGAGGCGGATCATGCTGCATCCCTCCAACGCAGGACGAAGGATTCCAGCAGCTTGCCCTGACGTGCCCGCGCCTGTGCGGCGGTGACATCGGTGAGATGCGCGTAGCGCGCGGTGGTTTCCGGGTGTGCGTGACCGAGGATGGTCTGCAACTCGCGTAAGTCAACGCCGAGTTCCAGCATGTGTGTCGAAAAACAGTGGCGCAGGCTGTGGACAGTGATGCACTGACGGATTCTGGCATCCGCCACAGCGGCCCGCATGGCGGCTTGCACCCCGCCGGCATCCATTGGCGTTGTCGCCAGGCGTACGCGTTCTGCGCCACCGGAAGGATTGGGGAACAGCAGGCGGGGATGACGATGCTCGGCCCACCATCGCCGAAGCATAATCAGGAGGTTTTCAGTCATGGGAACATAGCGGTCTTTGTTGCCCTTACCCGCATGCACATGGATGCGCAGACGATGCCCGTCAATGTCGCCGACTTCCAGTGCCAGACCTTCGCTCAGGCGCAAGCCGGTACTGTAGACGGTGAGAAAGAAGACCCGGTAGCGGAGTTTTTTCACGCCGGCCAGCAGCCGATGGGTCTCCCCTCTGGTCAGGATGTCCGGAAGGCGGGTGGCGCGGGGTGGTTTGACGATGTCGGTCCAGTCCCAGGGCTTCTTCAACACATGATGGTAGAAGAACTGCAATCCGCAACGATCCAGCTTGACCGTGCTCCAGGAGTGGGTCTCTAGCAAGGCGGCAAAATAGGCCTTCAGGTCTTCTGCGGTCAGATCGTCCGGACAGCGATCAAAGAACTCCGCGGTGCGTCGGATCGCACGGGAGTAAGCATCAACGGTCGCTTCGGCCTTGCCCTGGAGCTTGAGGGCTCGCAGCATGGCGGCATAAAGGGGGTTGAAACGGGCTTGAGGGCTCGCAGCATGGCGGCATAAAGGGGGTTGAAACGGGCTTGCTCGGTAGCATTCATGTAAGTACTCTCCTATCCAGAATTCGCGGTAAACGCGATCACCCGGGGATCGGGTGACTTGAAGAGATGGGGACTCTTTTTATTTGCTAAAGTAGGTCGCGTGCAACTGGAGATGCTTTGAGAATTGGCCAAGGGCCAAGAAGAAAATGGGGCTCCATTTACCTGCCGCGATAGCGGCTTCGTCCAACTTTTGGTTCAAGCCTGTCAGCATCTTTGGCTTGTCGTTCGTTACGACGTTTATTAGCAGTTCACATGTGTTTGCCATACCACTCAGCCTAGCACCCCATCCACAGTGATGCTCGCAGATGACAGCCCACCTCGCGGTGATAGCTGTTGCCAAATCTGGCGGGTTACATTGTCTCGATGGCTTCATACCCGACCGTTACCAGCCACGCATGCATCGATAGGCTACGGTTGACGGAACAACCGGTTTCGTTTCTGTAG
>JBAXWO010000472.1:0-2819 GCA_037128375.1 bacterium | reverse complement strand
GTGCCGACGAGATTGGTCGAAACACTGCCAACTAGGTCGTATCTTATGAATATCGGCGGCATTGGGACAGGGTCAGTCTCTCCATCAAATGCCTTGGACCAGGAGATGGTCTTCATGTGCAACGCATTCAATTCAAGCTCCGGCTGCCTTCTTCCAATCTCCGCCCTGGCCCGAGAGTCTATCGCCTTCGTATCGACTGATACAACCGGCTCGCCACGCGAACTCACGGCAAGGAATGTGGCCAAAACGATTGCCCATTGAGTTTTCATCCTTTTTTCTCCCTTCCCCAACGTTGGCGGTCACGGGCGCGAGCTTGCGAGCGTACCGTGCGCCGCCGTGTTGTGCGATCCGTATTCTCTCCGCCGAGCTACGCACGCCACCGCAAGTGAGGCTACACCCCCCCACAGCAGGCTGTCGATCACACAAAAGACAATCCAAGAAACTGGGGCAAAGTTACCGATGAAGGCTTCGAGGCACTCGAGCGGAAAATACACGCTAAAGGTGATGAGAGGGAAGCTGATGACCGCCCCGATCCAGTTCCATCGGTCGGCGACAGCCAGAAGCTCAATGGGTTGCCCAGGAGTGTAGTCCCAGGGCGCAAACCAAAGGATCGCAACCTGTGTCGTGAAGTGCACAGCCGCCACAATCAGGCAGACCACCGTTGGGAGTCTCTTCATCATTTCCCCATGCACAACGTCAGCGCTGAGGATCGGCGAGCTTGCGAGCCGTATCCTCGGGCGCTTTGTTGGCTGCCTTCTTGTCCAGTTCCAACAGCATCGCTTTGTGTCTTCCGATGATGTCCTCAAGTTGTTTCTTCAGTTCAGGCGCTGCCTTCTCCCACAGAACCACCTCGGCGTACAGCGTCAGTTTCAGCTTCGGGAGATACGTGATGGTGTCGAGAGGGGCTTGTCGTCCCTGGGTTCCATCATCCAAGCCAAACTGCAGGAGAATACCGTTCGTTCCACAATCGGACGGACGGATGCGACGCTTGGTGAGCACCGGAGTGGTGTTCCTGTCGAATGACACGGTGAAGGGCTTGATGTCCTTTTGGAATTCAACAGCTGCCTGCGATTCCAGCCGCTTCACGTATTCCGGGAAGTCGGCAAGTTCGGCGTGGTTGGTTGCCAGAACGCTGACCTCTCGGATGAAGTTGGAGACTACGCCCGCCGGAGTGTCGGCCGTTGTGGTCTCGCCCCGCGCGCTCGACACGAGAAGCGCAGCAACCAGTGTCGCAACGATCATCTTCATATCATCTCTCCAGCCAACGTCACCGGCCAGGCGCGGGCTTGCCCGTCGCATGCGCCGGCTGGTTGGCAAATCTTCTTTTCGTTCCGAGCAGTCGCAGGCATCTTATCCACAGGAGGCCAAGTGCGAACCCAAGGACACCGGCAGCAAGGCAACACTGGAAGATCAGCTTTCGACATTTCTCCTGCCCCAAGTATGGCGCTCGACCAGACAAGCCGGCACATCGGGCAGCCTCGATCCTCGCTTGGCGCACCAATGCGAATGCGGGAGCAAGGTCGGCTCTATCGAAAAAGTCGCGGTCATTACTCGCCGCGCGCCACCATTGGCCTTGCGCGTTCTTGATACCTATCGAGAAGTGTCCGGGGTTACCCATCTGGCGACTAGTCGGTATGCGTGCCGCGACGTTTGTGAGGACAGCCCAAGCTTTGGAAAACAGTTCATTGCTGCGCGGACTCACCACGACCTCAAACCACCGCCTATCTGGGCCTGCCACGTACACCGTGATTCTTCCGTCGCCATGCAAGATGGTGGCACCAGTTCCCAATGGCTCCTTTCCTGGATCGTCCTGCATCGCAACTTGTGCGTCCTGCGAGGCCTCAAAAACCACGCGAGGCTCCGCATCGACGCCACTCGCCACAGAACACGCAATCGAGCAATAGATAGCGAGACCGCAGATGATCTCGCGGGACAAGATGCAAGTCGACATAATGCCCTCTATGACTCTCATGTTTCTTATATCTCTTATGCCAACGTCTAGGTTGTGGGTTTCGAGCGGAGCGAGAATACCCACCGACCTGTTGTTGTGCCATTCCTTTGGTCAGAGTTCTCCACACACGAAAGCTGGTTTCTGCGAAACGTTGACAAAGTACCTGCCGGTGATGCCAAGTTTCCGCATCGCCGCAACAACGCTCCGGTAACAATGCTTCAGTTGGGCTAATTGGTCTTCGATTCCGATGACGCGGCCGTAGCTTCCGAAGGGAAGTGGGAGTGTACCGCCTTCTGTTGCGGGGAGGGAAGATTCGAGCCCGAGGCCAAGCATTTCAGCATCGAGCGCCTCGACCTTTTCGTCGGGGATGGTCACTGGGTCAATTGCGACGGTCACGATGCCTTCCATTATTCACATCTCCTTCCTGGCACAACAGTGTTATTGAGACTACTTCAGTCGCGGAACTCTTTCATCACAAATCAGCGTCAGCATAGGGTGTTGAGTACCAGTCGTCAATTCGTGACTCTTTGTCAGGAAGAGCGTTATGGATGATCGGTTCACAAAGATGACGGCTTGAAGTAGGCATTATGAAACGGCTGATCCTGTCGTGGCGTTGTTTGGGTGTATTTGGCGTCGCAGATAACGCATAAAGCCTACTTCGCGAGGCGGCATAAAGCCTACTTCGCGAGAGCGGATATCCCCACTGTAGGTTTTGAACACCTACCACCACGCAGACTGCTTCACCCTCAATAACCCCCCGCTCACCCACCAACACCCAAACTATCTCCAAGAGATTGGCATCCCCCACCGCCTACCTACTATGCCGCCCGCCTACTGTGCCGCCCCCGCTACGCCGCCGTCACGCCCC
>JBAXWO010000471.1:0-2821 GCA_037128375.1 bacterium | reverse complement strand
GGCAGACGAGCCTCTTCGTGGTCCTGAAGCAACTGCTGAAGTTCACAGCGTTCGGCGTCCGTGATGACGTCGTCAACAAGGCGCTGCGCAAGATGGGCGGATCGTTCGGCGCCGTTCATACCGTTTGCTCCTCGATCGAGGCCGCCTGGTCAACACAGCGCCGCAATGCCGTCCGAATCCGCGACAGGGTCACACTTACGGAGTCCGCCGAGCGGCCCAGCGCCGCCGCCATGGATGACACGCTCTTTCCATCGGCATAGCGCATGTCCAGAAGTCGCCGGGCTTCCTCGCCCAACTTCCGGATGCACAAGAGCAGCCGCCTGGAAAGATCCGACTCCGCCTCGCACGGACCGGAAGACAGGTTCTCCAGCCCGGCAATCGTCTGCTCGTCCAGAAGCAGAAGCCGCCGCTTGCATCGTCGGAGGTGGTTTCTGGCTTCATTCTTCACGATGGCGTAGGCCCACGCCCTGAAGTTCGTTCCGTCACGATAGTCGCCAAGTTTGCGCAGCATAATGCAGGCGGACTCTTGAAGGACATCGTCGGCGTCCGACGGCGAAACCCCGACGGCCAGTATGTGGGCCAGAAGCTCGCCCTGAATCGGCATGAACAACAGCGGGAACTTTTCGGTTTCCGCCATATCAGGTGTCCCTTTTCGTGTTCATCTACCCATATATGTTCAAACAGGGTGAAATCTTAACGACGATTCCGCTGAAAACAGCTCACCGCAGGTTCGCCCTTCCATGAACGCACCCCTGGAGCGGCGCGGCTTCCCGCGCCGTCCGGAGCCGCAAGCGGCTCCGCTCCCTGCGGCAGGGAGGTTTCCGGATAGGCTCCAGGAAGAGAAGACCCCACTCAGTACGCGGATGCGCCCGTCGGCGCCGACCCTTCACGGGCCCGATTCTCTGCCTGTGGGGTCTGACACACCGCCCCTCGAATACTCGTACGCCTCGTTGTGACTGAGGGTCTTGATCCCGGCGGCTCCGACGTAGACGGTCGCCGGCGCCGGCCGGGTCTGGGACTGGAAATCGTGGTCCTTGATGAGCAGACGCGGCTGAAACTGCTTCTTCACCGAGGCAAACGCCATGTCGCAATCGAGGATCATCACGTCGAGGTTCTTGAGTTCCGCATGTTTGGCCATCCACGCCATCGTCTTTGCGCCGGACGAGCAGGTGCCGTGGTACCACTTGATGCCGTTGGGCATTTCCACAAGGAAGGTGTCCACTTTGACGCCCGGCATCATCGTGTGTTCCATTCCGAACGCGGTCACGGTGACGTTCAGGGCCTCGATTTTCTTCGTCGCCTTTGCTCCGAGGGCGGGCGACAACTCCACGATCTTGTCGTCCGCGACCTTGCGCGCCAGCATATCCTTCTTCAACTGCGCGTTTCCCAGCACGTAGGCGCCCGTGTTCCTGGCAACCATCGCGCACACATCCGGATCGTAGTGCGAGGCGTGTCCATGGACATTCTGGATGATAAGGTCGGCCTTCTCGATGCTCTTGGGGTCGAGCTTGCAGTCCTTGGCCGTCGGAAAGGCTTCGATGTAAACCGTAAGTTTCGGGTCGGCGATTCTGAACGCCGTGGAACCGAAGTTCACGGCGTCGGCGACGAGGTAAGCGATGGACACGCCATTCGGTTTCTGCGTGTCGCCGATCGCTTCCCGGTTGAGGTCCGGCAACTTGTCCTGCCCGGCAATCCGCTTTCGCAGCAGGGCGTGCAATTCCTGGGCCTTCGGACCGAGAGCATGCTGCAAGTTGTCTTTGAAGACCTCGATCGCGTACCCGGCCTTCTCCAACTGCGCTTTGGACTCCACCGGCTTGGCCATGGGCGCATAAGGGTCATTGTCCGAATAGTACCAGAGGGTGCGCGGCGGCTTCGGTTTTTCCGCCGGCGGCGGGGGCAGCGGCGCCAGGCACTTGCAGGCAAGGATCGCGCCAATCTTGTCCTGCATCTGTAACGCCAGCCACCAGGCATACGCACCGCCCTGAGAATGACCGGCGATGACAACATTGGAGGATGCAACCCCGTAGTCCTTGACGGTCTGTTCAAACACGCCGCGCACGAACTTCATGTCCCTTCCCATGTCCCAGCCCTTGGCAATCTCCGTGGCTTCCGGACAGAGAAGGATGACATCGTCGTCGAACTGTTTGCTCTTGATCCACCAGGCGAATTGATCCTTCGCCCCAATTCCGCCGGAATGGAGCCAAAGCAGGAGCCCCGCCTTCGTTGTGGCCCGGGTGTCGTTAGACGACACCTTGCCTACGGATCTTGGAACGTGGAGATAGTACTTGTGTCCGTCCATTGTAAGCGGCTTGGCATCGTCCGCCTGCACAAAGGTCGATCCAACGAGAAGGAACACCCCTCCCGTCATCAGCAGCGTCGCCACGTGTCTTGCCATCCCTGATGCCTCTTTCTCAGGGTCGCGTTTTGTCGCGCCCGTCCAAACCTTGTACTACTTCTGGCTAGTACCGCGGGGGTGCGGAAAGGGGCCGGGCTTGGCTCAGCACTGCGACCAGTTCCGGGTGCTCCCGTGCGGCGGCCAGAGCCAGGGGCGACACGCCGGACTTGGCGTGGTAGTCGGTGCGCGCGCCGCTTTCCAGAAGCCGCTTGGTGATCCGGATCTGTCCGCCCTCAATGGCGTACATGATGGCCGTGTGCTTGCCGCCGTCGGCCAGGTTCACGTCCGCCCCGTTCGCAAGCAGCAGGTCCACGATGGCCTCCTGCCCGCCCTTCGCCGCCAACATGAGGGCCGTGCAGCCCTTGGCGCTCTTCTCGTCGACGCGCGCGCCCTTCTCAATGAGCGCCCGTGCGACGTCCTCGAACC
>JBAXWO010000470.1:0-2834 GCA_037128375.1 bacterium | reverse complement strand
GTGGCACGCTGGAGGATCAGGTGCGGGCATCGGGGCCTATGGAATTCCGGAAGGCGGTTGATGCGGTGGTACAGCTCATCGATGGGCTGGAGGTGGCGCATGCCGCGGGGATCCTGCATCGTGATATCAAGCCCTCGAATTGTTTTATCGATTCCGATGGCACGGTCAAAATAGGCGATTTCGGCCTGTCCATTTCGGGAGATGGCGGTGCGGACCCATCGCGCTATGACGATGTTGTTTTTGCGGGGACTCCGGCGTTTTCGGCTCCAGAGCAGTTAAGGGGCGAGCGTTTGACGGTTCAGTCCGATATCTACTCGGTTGGGGTAACCTTGTTTTACCTCTTAACGGGCCATTTGCCTTATGAGTCGAGTGACAGGGTGCGGTTGCTTTCCATGATTCTGGAGAATCCGCCTCAGCGGCTGGCGGATTATCGACCGGATTTGCCGCATCGATTGTGTGACATTGTTCGCGATTGCCTGGAGAAGAACCCTGCTGACCGGTTTCCGGATTATGCCAAGTTGAGGCGCGAACTGGTGCCATTCGGGACGATGGGGGCGGTGCCCGCCACGCCTGCAGTTCGGTTTCTTGGTGGGGCCGTGGACTTGTTGCTGATTGGCCTGGTCTGTTTGCCGGTGTATTGGCTGAGAGTCCCGGAAGTGTCGTGGGGGCCGGGAGATGGGTATGCCGGGTATTGCCTGGCGGTGCTGAAGACAATGATTCTGGTTGCTGTGGCGGTTGGCTACTTCGCGCTGATGGAAGGGCGCTGTGGCAAGTCGCTGGGGAAGATGTTGTTTCGTTTGCGTGTGGTTACGACATCAACCCGGCCGCCGGGGTATCCCCAATCTCTTGCCCGTGCTGCCATTTTTATCGGCGCTCCAATACTGCTGGCATGGATGCCAAGTGAGGAGGCTTTGTCGGAGTGGGGCCGATCGCCCGGGATTTATGAAGCCACATTCAAGGGGTGTATCGGGCTGTTGCTCCTGTTTGTCGTGGCACGTCGCCGCAATGGATTTCTTGCGATTCACGACTGGGTAAGCCGCACACAGGTGCTCATGGGGGCTGATGCTATTCCCCGTCCGGTGGTGCCGTTGGCGGTACTCCCTTCCGGTGTGATGCTGAAAGGGCGAATCGGTCCCTATCATGTGCTTGATTGTGTTGATGGGGATGAGAATTGGCTTGCCGGGTATGACTGCCGGTTATTGCGGAGTGTGTGGATTCATCGAGTGCCTTCTGGTACGCCTCCGGTCTTGAAGGTACTGCGTGATCTGGGTCGGCCGGGGCGGTTGCGGTGGCTGTTTGGCAAACGCTCCCCATCGGACAACTGGGATGCCTTTGAAGCGGCCGCGGGGCAGCCTTTCCTGAAGGTTATCCAGCAGCCCCAATCATGGGGTAAAGTGAAATTCTGGCTGTGTGATCTTGCAATAGAGATTCTGCATTCGCTCAATGCCGCGAGTTTGCCTGAGAGGCTCGACCTTCATCGTGTATGGATTACCCGGGAGGGGCGGGCGAAACTCTTTGATTTTCCTGTTCCCGGCCTGGGCCTGCAGGAGGCGCCTGCAGGTTCCGGTCCCGTTGACTGGCCGGCGGCGCGACTGTTTCTGGGGGACGTCGCGGCGCGAGCCCTGGTATCGTGCCCATTGCCGGTTTACGCCACCACCTTCCTGGAGGAGTTGCCTGCGATTCCAACCGCGGAAGAAGCGGTTCAGAGGCTGAAGGGGATGTTGTACTTGCCTGAAAGCGTCTCGAAGCTGAAGCGTCTGGGGCTTGCGGCAAGTGGCGCGGTGGTGCCGTTGATGGCGGGAATAGGGTACCTGGCCGTCGGCAATGAAGCGGTTGATGTTGCCTTGTGTATTGCCGCGGTTAGCCTCCTGGTTGGGGTCGTTATGCCGGCGATCCTGCTGGTGCCGCTTGGGGGCGGGATGGCCATGCGGTTGGCAGGGGTTGGGATTGTTCGCGCCGATGGGCGGCCTGCTTCCGGTGCGCGGCTGGTGGCGCGCAGTCTGATGGCCTGGTTACCTGTGTTGCTTTCGCCATGGGTGGTCATGATGCTGGCCAACACGGCCGGGGTCAGGCTGGCATGGGTTGAGGTGTGGGGGGCGGTGATCCTGATGTCGATTCTATCGGCGGTTTGGAAAGGACGGACTATCCCGGATCGGTTGATGGGCACCTGCCTGGTCCCGAGATAATCAGGAGGACGAAAGCGGAGGCATGAAAAAGGAAGTCAATTTGCCGGGAAGGAAGGAGAGGCCGGGGTGCGGTTGCGCGGGGTGTTTGCTGGCTCTATTGGGCGGCACACTGGTATTCGCCGGTCTGCTGGCAGTGGGGTCCATTGTCTTGATACATACCACGTGGCCACTCAACAAGGTGGCTTCGCTGATGGAGTGGATGGGAAAGGATCGGAAGGTGATCGTTAAGGGCGTGTCCGGATCATTGTCGGATGATATCGGGTTCCGGTCTATCAAGTGGGACAGGGGGGAGTTTGTGGATGTGCAGGTGCGGCATCATGGGGCACATGACCTGATGAAGCGGCGAAAGCTTGTGCTGGATGATATCCATGTCGGGAAAACAACGCTGGATCTTGATCCGCCGGTGGCGACAGGCGTCGTTGAAGAGGCGGCCCGCACGAATGTCCTTTCGTTGACGCCTATCGGGATGGCATCGTTTTCCGGCGGAAACAGTGGCTTCATACAGGTGGATCAAGTGACGTTGTCGCAGGTGGTTGTGACGAACAGCGTGAAAGGATGTTCGCAGATCCTGCCAGGGAGCGTAACGGACAAGCCGAGACATCTATTACCTGATATCTTGTCACGTGTGCTCTACGAAGTGCCCTATGC
>JBAXWO010000047.1:0-10730 GCA_037128375.1 bacterium | reverse complement strand
GGGCCTGGGTCCGGCGTCCTGAGTCCGGCCTCTGGCGTCACCGAGTTACCGAGTCACCAAGTCGCCAAGGCAGGGGAGGGAATGAACGCCCAACGCCCAAGTGGGGAGGCTGGCGCGACACTCGACACGCGACACGCGACACTCAAAATTGGCGACATCCTCCGCCCCGGCGACGGCGTCGAGGTGGGCGCGGATGGCTATGCCAAACTTGCGTATCCTGATGGAACGCAGATAGATCTGCACGGCAGCACCCGCCTGCGGGTGGGGATGGGGGAAGGCGAGAACAAAGACGCGAAGCGGTTGGCGCTGGATGTGGGAAAGATGGGCTGCGAGGCGGCAAAGCAGCCGGCCGGCAGGCCCATGAGGCTCGCGACCCCGCATGCCGTGGCCGAAGTGGTCGGGACTAAGTATGCCCTTAACGTGGACAAGGACCGCACCGGCCTGGAGGTTGCCGAGGGTTCGGTGCGGTTGACGCGCAGGGCGGACAACCAAACCCTCCTGATTGGCCCCGGCCAAAACGCCGAAGCCTCGGACAAGGGGTTAAGAATGCTGCCGCCGCGAGCGGCGGCGGAGGATTGGCTTAAGCCTCTGCCCTCCAACGAGGAACTCGCCGCCATCACGCTGGAGGACGGCGAGATCATCTTCCAGGACGACTTCACGAACGGGCTGGTGAACTGGGAGGTGCTCCATGTGAACCGGGAGGCAAAGAAACTCGAGCCGCTGGCCGATGCGATGAAGGACAGCGTCAAAATCGTGAGCGTGAAGCGCGGCGACCAGGAGATCAAGGCCGTGCGTGTGGATGCGGGTAACGAGGAGGTCGTGCTGGCCCTTCGCCAGCCGATCCGCGAACGGTGGTTCGCGGTGGAGTTCGAGGATCATTATTCCGATTCCGCTACCACCGGCACCTGGATAAATCTTGGCTTTCTTAGCAATAGCGGACCGGAGAAGTTGGTTCCCTTTCAGTACCGAAAACGGACGTTCTCCAATGAGGAGCAGAAGACGCAATGGTGGTGCGTTCGCTGGGAGTTCTGCTGCGGAACGGATCCGCAGGGGTGCCTGGCACTGGATATGGTGCGGGCCGTCGGAGTCATGGAGGGGCGAGGTCGTACCCGTGTGAGACTTAGGGATGGGGATGGCATCGTCCGTCCGGTTATTGAAACCGGGCCGTTCTTGATCACCCATGTGACGATCCGGCGGCTGGTGCCCAAGGAGCGCGCGGTTGGAGTTCCTTAAGAGGTTGTCCGAGCGCAACATGGGCGGTGGCCAAAGTGGCGGGAGCTTCCAGCTCCCGCAGGATGCGGGCTGACGGCAGATGCGGCAGATGCGGGAGCAGGATGCTCCCGCCACTTTTGTCGGAGAAACAGAGGAAGGTGGAATAGTGAGCGATGAATAACAAGAAACGAATCGCATGCTTTGTCACACTCATCACTGCGATGCTTTCCGGCTCCGCCGCACTAGCCTTGGAAGCCCCGCCGATCATCGCCGGCGACGGCAATGTGGATATTCGCTACCCCTTCGTCTGGAGCCCGCACATACCGACGTTCCAGATGGAGTACGACGCCGCGCGGGAGCGCGTGGTGCTCTTCGGCGGAACCAACGAATGCGTCTGCCCAACCATGGAATGGGATGGCAATTATTGGAAGGGGGTCTGGACCACCAACGTTCCGCCCGTGACCACGTGCTTCACGATGGCCTACGACGCCGAGCGGCGTGTCATGGTGGTTGTCGCCTGCGCCAGGACAACGCTCGAAACCTGGCTGTATGACGGCACAAACTGGACCCAGGCCACGCCCGCGGTCACCCCGCCCTATCGCATCGGTTACTCCATGGCCTTCGATTCTGTCGGCCGGCGGATTCTGCTCTACGGCGGATGGGATGGCGATCTGATCTACAGGGACCTCTGGGCTTGGGATGGCGTCAATTGGACCGAACTTGGCGGTGTGCCAGCCGACATGCCTATGGGAATGGGCGTTGCGGGATGCGACGAGAACCGCGGCGTGGTCGTGTTTGCCGGAGGCTACACCAACGGGTGGAAGCTCTACTCCGGGACCGGGTTGCGCTGGACGCCCATCTCTTGCCCGAGTACATGGGAATGGAACGGCACGACCTGGTCTAACCGCAACCTCGCCATGTACGGGGCAAAATGGACCTATGACGGTGATCGGAAGTGCCTTGTTTATTATTCTCCAAGCGAGGGGCTCTACGTCTACAATGGTGTCTCCAAGGTTCTGACCAACAATACGCGCAACCTGCCGGCCGCAATCGCCTATGACGCGGCCCGCCATTCCCTCGTCATGCACAAAAACGGCAGTAGCGGGGGGAATAACTACCTCAGCGTACCGTACACCTACCTTCTCCAGGGAACCAACTTGCTTGCCAGTTCTGCTTTGTGCCCCGGTAACGTTTACGGGTCGGCGGTGCCGCCTATCCTGTTCCGCGACTTCAATGGCGACGGCAGACCGGACTTGCTGATGCCGGTGATGATCCTTAATACTCTCCAAGGTCAGGGGTTATACACAAACGGCCCAGCGGGCTTCGATAATCGGCCTGCGTGGTGGGCGACCAACGTGAACAATACTAGCGCGGCCCTCGGCGATATGAATGGCGATGGCCGGCCTGACCTTGCCGTGGATAACTTTGTGTTTGCCGGCGGATCGAATGGACTTCCCGAAAGTGCGCCCTGCTGGACGCAGCAGGTGGTCACCAAAACGATCGGCACTATCTATTCTACGTCTGTCTACACATCGTGGTGGGGGGTGGCTTGGGTTGACGTGAATCGCGATGGCCGGACAGATCTGGCCGGATTTGGCGGGAAGAACATGCGCAATACGAATGTGGCCAGTTGGCTTTGTTCCTTTGCCAACACGGGGACCATGCTGGCGGACAACCCCTCCACGAACCTGGTCTTCACCAACATGTGGGTCCGGTATGCGGACTGGGCGGATGTCAATCAGGATGGGTTTGCGGATCTGGCCGTCTCCCTGCAGTCATACACCAACAGCTTGAGTGACATGAGGTGCGTCTATACCAACAACGGGGCGGGAGGGTTCTCCCTGGCCCAGACGCTGACGCTCGAGTATCTCGGATCCGGAGGCGCTCAGTTCCGCTTTGCCGACCTCAATGGCGATTGGTGGCCGGATCTTGTGGCCCCTGGAAAGGTGTTCACCAACCATCTGGGGTCGTTCAGCCCCGTGGCGTGGAACCCCTCGCTGACCAGCAGTTATATGGATATCGGGGACGTGGATGGCGACGGCGATCCGGACATGGTATTCTACGATGTTACATTACCGGGCTCGGATGGCCAGCAATATGTAGCCTACGATGCGGTCTTGTACCGCAACGACGCGGGGACCCTGACCGACCTCCCGGTCTGGAGCGCGAAGGCGACGTCCTTCGCCACGATGGATCGCGCGACGCTTGGCGGAGCGCTGGCCGACGTCAACGGCGATGGCACTCTGGACGTGGCGACCGGCAGCGGAATTTTCCTGCTCAAAGCGCCGTGGCAGACTCCGTCGTATGACGAGTCGCTGCCGGCGCCGCTGTGGCTGCGCTCGCGCATCAATCCCGCCGACCACACCTCCACGCTCGTGGAATGGGATCCCGTGCAGAGCACGGAGGTGGCCGGCTACCGGCTTTATGGCAAGTTCCATGTCGAAAAAGGTATAAGAGGCTCCCCCCCAATGTACTATTTCGATCGCTATGTCCAGATTGCGGAATTGCCTGCCACCCAGACGCAGTTTGTTGTGACCCGCGACCTGATTGCCGACGTTTCCGGCTGGAACGCGGCGCCATTCTACGATCCCGATCCATGGGACCATCCGGATGAGATGGATTGCGATGGTCACCAGGAGCTTTGGGGCGTGGATGCCGCCGTGTACGTCGCCACCGTGGATAAAGCCGGGCGGGAGTATGGCTACTCGATCGCCGGCGCGTGTAGCATCGAGGCGGCAAACTCCGTGTTCGACAGGACGACGGATTTTTGGGGCGCAGGAAGCCAAAATGTCGTCGCGGATATGAATGGGGACGGCTCCCTGGACCTGGTTGGGTGGCTCAGTGCCGGACATCCGATGCCGGCATACAATTACATGACCATGGTGATCTATACGAACGACGGCCACGGGTCGTTCAGCCTGGCTCGTGAGTGCCGAGAGGGCGATCCGGGTTACGTGCCTTCGCCGGGGTGGTTACAGTACGGCGATAGCGGCAGTGTCATGAACCAGAGCGCCTGCTGTGATCTCAACGGCGATGGCCGGACCGACCTATTGGTCAAACAGTCGTCCATCCTCGTCAACACGAATACGGGGCTGCCCGAAACGCGCTGGAGCCTGAGCGTCTATACGAATACGTGGCCTGCGCGAATCGGTTTTGCAGCCGATACGAACTGGTCTATCCTCATGCCGGCAGGGGCGATAGGCGCGACTCCTACCAGCCCGATTTTCGGCGATGCGAATGGCGACGGCCGCCAGGACTTGGTTGTGAGCGCCCCGTATCCCAATAATCGCGCGTATCTCTTCCTCAATGAGGGAAACGGCAGGCTCAGCAGCGTGCCGGCGTGGACATCACCGTGTCCACTCGTGTGCGCGGCCTTCGGCGATCTTGACCACGACGGCAAAGCCGATCTGGCCGCATGCACCAACACATCATCAGTTACCTCCGCCGCCCCCGCATACTGCATGGGCGCCGTCATCTACAGGGGGTCGAGCACAGGGCTGACCGAGACGCCGGTGTGGTCGGATCTGCAGGGTTCGCTCGCGGGGAAGCCGGTGGCGATCACCTGGGCTGATTTTGACGGCGATGGCTGGCAGGACCTGACCGTTCACGGCGAGGAAAGGAAAAAGAAAGTATCCGCCTATCCGGCAAAAGAGTGCCTGAACCACCCCACCGTGCTCTACAAGAACAACGCCGGATCCCTCGCGTACCTATGCGTCTACAAGGCCCGCGATTACAAGGACGGCGCAGGAGTGGGTATCGGGGGGGGCAGTTTCACTTGCGGTTGGGCCGACCTGAACCACGACGGTCGTCCGGATCTCTGGGGCACGGATCTCATCCTGGAAGCGGCTGACTCCAGGTTTAATGCGGGGCCGATCGGTATCCAGCCCACATACTGGCACGGGAACGCGGACGAGGAGGGTTTGGGCTACCAGCCGCCTTTCAAGGGCATTCAGGGCGTTTATGACTTCAATGGCGACGGCACGCCGGATTTCCTCTTCGGGGGAGGCACGATCCAGTTACGCACGCCGAACAGCATCTACCAGGCGGATTACGTGGAGTTCGTGTTCGAACTGGGTGGTACCCAAACGAACGTGTTCAACTCAATTAGCGGGCGATTGGACATCTACCCGTCAGGCACGCTGGTGCTGGACGGCGTGGGCGCCACGCAGGCCATCAGCGTTGTGTACGTGCAGCCGAACATGACCGCCGTGCCTCTAGCGTACACGGACGCGAATCTTTCGATCACCCTCTCCGGAAACTCGAGCAATGATATCCCCTATGCGATCCTGAACGGCAACGTGATCACCGCTGTGCGGGACGGCACGGTGACGCTCAACGTCAAGTATGGCTGCCTGATTCCAAACGCGTATAGCTCTTCCTACCTCACGGCCACGAAGAGCGTGCGCGTGATCAACGCGGCCAAGCCGGATCGGCTGGAAATCTCGCCCATCAAGTACACGCTGGAGCGCATCGGCGAAACCGTGACGCTGAGCGTGGCGCGCCGGAATTCGGAGAGCGGCTTGTTCCAGGACGTGACTGCGCGCAGCATGTGGCAGTCGTCCGACACCGGCGTGATAACCATGACCGGCCAGGTGGCGATCGCGCGCGGCATCGGCGTCGCCGAGGTGGTGGCGACCTGCGACGGCCTGAGCGGCACCTCGCGCGTGACCGTTGCGGCTTCGGCCGGACTGGCCGGGCTGACGCTATATCCGCAGGAGGCGTCGGTTCGCGTGGGCGAGACGCGCGGGTTCGAGGTGCGCGCGCGGTTCACGGATGGCACCGTGCAGCCCGTCACGTTTGCCGGCGCGCTCGCGTCCTCCGCGCCCGGCGTTGCGGCGGTGGATGGACTGCGGGTGCTGGGCGTATCGCCCGGCTTTGCGCAGGTCACGGCAACCTATCTCGGACAGACCGCCACGGCGTTGGTCGCGGTGGATGCCGCCGCGACCAACGCCCCTGCGGAGCCCCCTCTCTGCGAGATACTCGGTCTCCAACACCAGGGGGGCAATGTGGCCATGGACTGGTATTGCACGCCCCCGGCCGGTCCGTACACCCCGTTCAGCGTGTTGACGAGCACCAACCTGCAGACCGGACCCTGGACGCCGATTCAGACGCCCGTGCCCCGCCATCCGTCGGGGTACCATAGCTGGACGTATGCCACCAACGGTGCCCCGGCCATGTTCTACAGAATTACCTCGCCGTAAGGATTCTCGATTGATTGACAGAGCAGGTAGCGTGTCCAAACGGCTGGCGTTGCGGATGGTTGGCAGAGGATCCGCGTGGACCGGCAGGCAAAGTGGCGGGAGCTTCCAGCTCCCGCAGGACATGGGTTGACGGGAGATGCGGGAGCAGGATGCTCTCGCCACTAGCCCAAGTTTCGCATTTTCTCTTATAAGTGGTTGAGGATCAACGTCTCGATTTTTCGGGCACTACAAAGTCGTATGCCGAGCTTTGTCCTCGTTTTGTGCGGGTGCTGCCCCGACGACGGATCGATTGCAGGGCAGGCGGTCCCATACGATGCCCAGATTGCGGTAGATGGCCTTCTGGCATTCCTCGGGTTGGCCGGCCTTGCGGATCCGATGTGTCGGTCCGCTACGGGTGGGCAGCAGGATAGTTGTGTAGCAATGTGTGCGCAGAATGCGCTTCAAGGTTTCCCAGTTGCGGTGATCTCCTTTCTGTTGCAGCGTCCACAGGATGTTTCGAAGAAGATGGTAAGCCAGTACACAGATGAATACGTGGGCATCGACGCGTTCCTCCTTCTGGTGGGGATTTGGCCGAAGCCCCAGGTCGGTCTTGAGCGCCTTGAAGCCCTCTTCGGCCTGCGTCAGGCTGATGTACAGTTGCCAAAGCCCATGTTCGTTGAGCGTGCGCTCGTCGGTGCGCAACACATAACAACCGAACAGATCCTCGGCATCCTGTCGCAACGCATCGTCGCGCGTGCATTCCAGTCGCAGCTTGCGACCGTTACTTTCCAGGTTGATCTTGTAGAACCGCCGCGCTCTGGGATTGCGGGCCTGGATGCGTCCGAGGGCCTGCTCGATCTTCGACCGGCTCTTGAGGCGTCCGTGTTCGATGCGCGCGGCCAGCTTCTGCACGGCCTCGAGAAAACGCCGTTCGGCATTGGAGACGATGGCTTGCTCCTTTTCCCCGCGCGGCTGGCTCTTGCACAACACGATTCGCTCGCCCGGATCGCCATCCTGATCCGACGCCTGCGGGTCATCCATCACCCGAACCCATACCGGATCTTTGCCCTCACGGCCCTCGACGATGCGGAAGTCCTTGGTTTGGCGAAACGCGTCCAGATAGCGCCTACGCTGTCCACGGCTGTCGTTGACCAGGTAGCCAAACCCATGCGCATGCAGCAACGTCAGGTTCTTGCGCGTGGCCACACCGGCATCCATCACCACCAGAGGCTTCGCCTGGCCGTCGGCGGCCACGGCATTGAGCTCCTCGATCATCCGCAACAGGCTCTTGCCGTCATTGAGCGTGCCCTCAAAGACCTTGTGCGTCATCTCGAATCCGAACTGGTCGAAGACCATGCCGACTACGATCTGCGCGCAGTCGTTGCGCTTTTGCTTATTCGCTCCGCGCCTGGCCTTGGGGTTGTTCCGGCACAGCCCCTCGAAGTGCGTGTTGGTCAGATCGTACAGCAGCACCGTCCTCTCCAGGTTGAACAGACTGTGCTGCCGTTTTCGCAAGTGGGCTTCAATCTGACCTTGCCGCGACAACAGCAGATCGCTGACGCGGTAAAACCGATCATCGCCCGCTCCGCGCAGGCGGTTTCCCATCAACTCCGGCAGCCCGGTGCGCCGATACCAGTCCGGCAAACTATGCTCACTGGCCGGGTCGGCCAGCCGATTGATGACCGAAATCGCCGCGGCCTGACTTTGGCTGCGATTAAAGCCCAACATCTGCAACAGCTCCGGCATGCCCAGCCGTTTCCAAATCTCCCAACCCAACAGAACCGGCCCCAATTCCGCAGTCTCCGTGTGGCTCACCGCCTCGGCACGCACTCCGTCGATGATCTCCTCCTTCGCCGGCGGTGCGATAAACGGCTGCCACCGGCCTTCGCTGCCAACCTGCCGCACAATGCGGTCAACCCACAGGACATGAGTCTGGCTCAAATCCCGCGCCAAGAGCGTCTCGCGCCCATACAGCCGGTCTTCCACGGCTTTGGCAATGGGCTTCCAGTCCGCACGTCCGATCGGCGCGTTGCCCAGCGAGACCACCGCGCGATGGCGGGGCCGTGCGACGTCGTCTCGGTACGATTCGATCAGCCGAAGGATTTCTCCGGATTGAGTGATCTTGAGTCGAAAGAACATGACAGCAGCGTATCGCGCCAGCGCCGTCACCGTCAATAGGGGCCATGCATTTATGGGCACTACAACGTGAACCTCGTACGAAAGATCAACGACTTACGAAGAAATTCGGCCCATATTCAGCGAAAATGATGGCCGGGCCGCGAAACTTGGGCTAGGCATGAGAAGCATGGTGAATAGGGCGTTAGCCGCCATCGGCGCTGTCGTGCCGTGTCTGACGGCGCCGGCGCTTCTGGCCGGCGGGGTGGCCAGCGTGACGATCAATGCCAGTCACGTCAGCGAACCGACCTGGCACAACTACGGGTCGACCTACACGGACGCGCAGGGGCGCACGACGCGTCTGAACATGCCAGTGCCCTTCTTCCGCACGGTCAGCATCAACACCACCGTCCTGGTCGACCTGAGCAGCGGCGAGGAGGTATTGCGGAGCATGCAGGCCAGGCGAGTCAACGGCAACACCGACCTGATGGTCGCGGCCGCGGCCGGCAATGTGGAGGTCGTGCGGGATCTCCTGGCCAAACGCGCGATGGTGAATCCGCGGAATTTGTCCGGAGCCACCGCGCTGATGGCGGCCTCGGCGGGCGGGTTCGAGGACGTCGCACGGGCGCTCATTGAGAAGGGCGCGCGCGTCGACGAGAAAAGCGCCAAGGGCTGCGCGGCCCTCATGTTGGCGGCGAAGAGCGGGCAGGAAGCCATCGTGGACCTGCTGCTCGCGAGCGGGGCGGACGTGAACCTGACCGACAGCGGCAAGCACACGGCCATCATGTACGCCATTGAGGGCGGACAGACCCGGATCGCCAAGCGGCTTCTGGAAAGCGGCGCGCGCACCGACAGAGACGACGGGGTCAGACCGGAATGGCGCTAAGTTTCCGCAGAGCGGATCCGCCGTGGCGGAAAGCGCTTTCCTCGATCGGCGGCTCGCCAGGAGTCTCGCCCTCCAAGTGGCGCCTAACCAATGGTGTGAGAAACGGTTATGGAGGGTGAGCGTCCTCGCGAACCGCCCCTGTTGAGGATCGAAAATAGCGCTTAACTTAGCGCCATTCGCGTCAGGCCGGGTAAGGGCGGTGGCCAAGGAGTGCGGGGTTTTATTTGAGGCATTGACGGAACGATGGCAGCGGGATGAGACTGCCTAATTGTTATTTACGGTCTGACCCCGTCAGCCTCCTGGCCTGCGGCAAAAAATGGGAGCTTAACTGTTACATCCCAATTGTTGGTGATCGCTTTGACGCTTTCAATTTCGCTTGCGCGTCCCTTGGGAACAAGCGATCATGCCGATATGCGACTGACCCAAAAACAACGGCGATCCATCCGGAAATGCGTGGCCGCCTTCGATCCCGCCGCCCGGGTCCTGCTTTTCGGCTCCAGGCTGCACGACGAAAGCCGGGGCGGCGACATTGACCTGCTCATCCATTCCCGCAAGATCGACTTCATGGCGCGGTTGCGCCTGAAACTGACACTCATGAGCGCTCTGGGCCCGCAAAAAATCGACATCGCTGTGGATCGCGGCCAGCCGTCGGCCTTCGTCAAACTCATTAGCAGGGAGGCCCAGCCGATATGAAGCACCGGGAACACGCCCAAGCTCTTTCCGAAACGCTCCTCCAACTCGACGAGGGCGCCCGATGGCTGCGCCGATCCTTGGTTCGTTGCCGCAAGGCCGCCACCAAACGCGAACTGACTCCCGCGGATTTCGACGCGTTCGAAGCCCTGACCAGCCGCTACGCGCGGGTGAGCGACATGATTCTGCAAAAACTCTTCCGAGGCTTGGATGCGGTCGAACTGGAAGATGGCGGAACCCTGCTGGACGCCTTGAACCGCGCGGAAAAGAGAGGGCTGATCGAGACGACCAATGATTTCCTGGAAGTCCGGGAACTGCGAAACGAAATCGCCCACGAGTATACCCAGGACAACCTCCGGCCTCTTTTCGACAGTGTTCTGGAGCGCACTCCAGTCCTGCTGGAAACCATCCGGCGCTCCCGCGTGTACAGCCGGCGTTATCTCCGAGACTGATCGGGGGACGACGGGGACGACGGGGTCAGACCGTAAATAGTAAACGGTGGTTGACGGGAATGGTTTGGTTTGCGAAGGTGGGGGGCATGCCAAGACCACCTAGGAAAGAATACGCTGGGGCATTGTATCATGTGATGTCTCGGGGAAATGGGCGCGGGAAGATCTTCTTTGACGGGCGGGATGCGGAGCGATTCC